>NZ_WJIE01000017.1 GCF_009649845.1 Polyangium spumosum | reverse complement strand
CGCGCCCGCGCCCGCCGCGCCCGCGCCGCCCGTGCCCGCCGGGCTCGAGCCGCCGCCCCCGCCACGCGCGCCGCTCGCGTCGTTCGACATCGACTTCGACGCCAACACGGGCACGCCGCCGCCCGCGCACGTCCGGCCCGCGATGGCGCCTCCGCCCGCGCCGCTGCCGCCCATGGCGCCGCCGCCCATGCCGCCGCTGCAAACGACGCCGCAGCCTCCTTCGGCCGCGCCAAACACCACACGGCCGCCCTCCCTCGCGCCGCCGCCGCCCGTGAAGGATGCGCAGACGGGCTCCTTCCGGCCGCCGCCGCCCCCCCTCGTGCCTGCGACCGCGCCGTTCGTGGCGTCTCCCTCGCCGAGTGTCCCGCCGCCGGTCGCGGCGCCGCTCCCGCCGCCCGTCTCGCCCCTCCCGCCGGCGCCGCTCCCCGAAGGTGACGGCCTCGCGCCGCCTTCGCGCCCGCCCTCGGTGCGCCCGCCGCCTCGCTCGGTGACGCCGCCGCCGATGGGCGCCACGAGCGCGCGTTCTTCCACGCCGCCGCCGCCCGGCAAGGCCGCCGCGCCGCCGCGCAAGGCCTCGGCCCAGCTCCGCTCTCCGATGCTCGATCCCTGGTCGGAGGGAGATCAGCGAAACGCGAACGCCCCTCGTGGCGAGGACCCTGCGCTGCGGCGCAAGCCGACGGTGAACGAGTCATCGACCACCCTCGCGGCGCGCCCGCGCGTCGCCGCGCTGCTCGAGGATGACGACGTCATCACCTCCGCCGCGCCGCTCGAGCAGACCCTCGGGAAAAAACGCGCCGTCCCGCCGCCGCTCCCCGGCGGCACCGCGCTCGCCGCCGCGCCGCCTTCGGCTGCCGCTCCGCCCGCCAAGGCGCCGCCGCCGCCTCCGCGCGCCTCCTCCCCTGCGAACCCGGCCGTCGCGCCGCCTGTGCCTCCTCCGGCCTCGGCGCGTCCTCCGATGCCGCCGCCGGCTCCTTCGGTGCCGCCGCCGGCTCCTCCGGCGCCGCCTGCGCCCCAGGCGCCTCCGCCGGCCGCCGTCGCCTCCGAGCCCCCCACCGCGGTCTCGCCCGCGCCTGCTCCCGCCGAGGCCTCGGGCGAGCCCGACGCCGCGCCCGCGCCGCAGCCGGGGCAACTCGCCACGCAGGCCACCGCCGTCCCCCAGAAGCAGGCGCCACGCACGCCGAGCGTGCCTCCCAGGGCTTCCGTGCCGCCGCCCGCGCCGAAGCCGGCGGGCCCTGCCACCACGCCCTCTCCGCCGGCTGCCGAGCCGCGCCCCGAGGCGAAGCTGCAAGCGCCCGTCATCAAGGTCGAGGTCTCTGCGCCCGCCCCGAACAAGCCCACGCCGGGAGGCATCAACCCTGCGGCGCGGCGCGCGCTCTCGGACACGCTCCAGAGCCCCATCGCGGCGAGCTCGCTCCGCGTGCAGCCCAGGCCGCAGCCCGCGGCCGCGACGCAACCGACGCTCGACAAGGACGCCGCCCCGGCCGCGCCTCCGCCGGCGAAGACGGTCCCCGCCGTCCCCGAGGCGAAGAAGACCGGCACCACGATGGCGCCTCCCGCGCCGCCGCGCCCCGCTGCACCGGCGACGTCCGCGGGCCGCGCTGCGCTCGCCGCGCTCAAGCCCGACGCGGCGCAGCCTGCGGCCGAGGCGCCGAAGGTCGCGCCGCCCGTCGAGCCTGCGCCGCTCTCCTCGGGGCCGGCGCGCATCGCGGACGTCGCGCTCGACGCGATCGAGCCGCTCATGGACCTGCCCGAGGACGTGCAACGCTCTCTCTCGCGCGCCGCGAAGATCGAGCAACTCGCGGCCGGCGAGGCGCGCGCGCTCGGCGTGATGCTCGTCCTCGCGGGGGACGTCTCCGTCTACGCCGCGGATGCGAGCGTGGCGGGTCACGTCGCGGGCTCGCGCTCCTTCTTGACCTCGCGTGGCTCACTCGCCGACGGTTTCGCCGTGCGTGTCGTCGCTGGTGCTGGTGGCGCGAAGATCGCCTCCTGGGACGCGGCCACCTTCGAGCAAGCGCTGCGCTCGTGCCCGTGGGTCCTCGACGACTGCAAGGACAGCGCCGATCGTTTGCAGGCGCGCCTCGGCCTCGCGCTCGGCGCGCTCTCCGGTCTCGACGCGAAGACACGCGACGACCTCGTCACGCGCCTCGACCTGCGTGTCCTCGCGCCCGGCGAGGTGATCACGCAGGAGAACGAGCCCATGCCTGGGCTCATGTTCGTGGTCGCGGGTGGCGTCGAGATCGTGGAGGGAGACCCTCCGGGTCCTGTGGGTGAAGCGCGCGCGGGCGAGCTCCTCTTCGCCGACGCGCTCTGGGCCGGCGTGCCGGCGCCGCTCACCTCGCGCGTGTTGCCCTCGGGCGGCATCCTCCTCGTCGGCGATCGCAAGCTCGCGCTCGACCTCGCGGCCGAGAACCCGCTCGTCCACGACCTCCTCTCCCGCTGACCTTCAGCGCCCCGCCGTCGTCGTCTGCGGCGGCGGCGCGGGGCTCGCCGGCTCTGCGGCGTTTGTCCCCTCCGCGGGCCCTGTCTCCTCCACCTGCCACACGAGCTCGCTGTTGCCCTGCGCGCCTGCGAAGCGGATCCCGAACCACTTCGCTTGCGGTGAGATCGTCGGCCTCCCCTCCGGCGTCGAGCGTGGGAACCGGATCCGGAACCCCTGCCGGTGCACCGTCATGTACGGGAAGTACGTCCGCTCGAGCGCCGTCGGCTTCGTGATCGCCGTGATCTCCTCCGGCGCCGTCTCGTTGCCCGTATCGTCGATCAGCCGCACGATCCACGCGCTGTTGGGCTTCGTCAGATCGTTGAAGCGCCGCTCCCCGCCGTAGAGCGCCACGAAAAACTGGTGCCGCTGCCGCGTCTCCTCGAGCGTCCGTTCGAGCAGCTTCTTTCGTTGATCGATCGTGAGCCGGTAGTCCTGCACGTACCGCACGACGTAGGCCCAGCGAAAGTCCCACGACTCGAACGTCGCCGTCGCGGTCAGGTAGTTCTCGAGCTCGCTCACCGCGAACAGATCCTCGGTCCGCGTCCACTTCCGCAGCACGCCCTCGTAGTCCGTCGCGACGTACTCGCGTGGCCCCTCGGCGAGGCTCACGTGCGGGGTCACGCAGCCCGCGGCGCCGACGAGCAGCGTGAGCACGAGCGTGGCGACGAACCGCGAGTGTTTCATCGTGATCACTTCGACAGCATGTGCGGCACGTCTTTGAAGACCGTGATGTACAGCGCGAGCCCGAGCAGCGAGAGGATGCCGAAGGCGTTCGTGTAGACCTCGACCATCGCGTTTGGCTTGCGCCGCGTCACCGCCTCGTAGGCGAGGAACACGAGCCTGCCGCCGTCGAGCGCCGGGAACGGCAAGAGGTTGAAGATCCCGATGTACGCCGACAGGATCCCGAGGAGCGACAGGTACGCGGCGAGCCCTTGCTTCGCGGCGTCCTCCGTCTCCTTCATCATCCGCAGCGGGCCGCCGAGGTCCTCGGTGTTGCCGCGGAAGAGCTGCGACAGACCTGCGCCGATGCTCTTCACCACCTTCGGCGGCTCGGTCAGCGCGCTCATCGCCGCTTCCTTGATCGGCACCGGCAGCTTGTGCGGCGCGACGCCGATCTTGCCCTTGCCGTCCTCGTTTGCCGGCGTGAGCTGCAGCGTCGCGCGCTCCTCGTGGTTCTCGTCGATCTTGCGCTCGACGACCACGGTGATCGGCTCGCCCGGGCGCTTCGAGATCTGCTCCGCCATCTGGTTCCACGTCGCGACGGGCGTGCCTGCGACCTCGACGACCTTGTCGCCCGGCTTCATGCCGGCCGCGTGCGCGGGCCTTCCGGGCAGCGCCTCGACGTACGTCGCGAGCTGCGGCTCGTCGTTCACCGTCACGTAGGCCGGTTTGCCGCCGTAGAGGATCGCGCCGAAGAAGAAGACCGAGGCGAAGAGGTAGTTCGCGAGGGGACCGCTGAAGATCGTGACGATGCGGCCGAACAGGCTCCCGTTCGAGAAGTTGCCCTTGTCGTTCGGGTCGTTCTCCTCGAGCGGGTTCATCCCGGCGATCTGCACGTACGCCAGGAACGGGATCATCGCGACCTGGTAGACCGTCGGCCCCTGCTTCTCCGCGTCGTGCTTCCAGAGACGGAGCTTCACCTTCTCGGCTGCCGAGGTGAACCAGTAGTAGCCGTCCTTCGGGGAGATCTTGAAGAACGTCGGCCCGAAGCCGATCGAGAACTTCAGCACGCGCATCCCGAACGTACGCGCCGCGAGGAAGTGCCCTCCTTCGTGGACCACCATCAGCAAGGCGAGGGCCAGGATCCCGAACATCGTCGCCAGTCTACCTGCCCGGCAGGCGATCCGCACGCGGGTTTCGGGGCGCTCGAGACCAGCTTTGCCGTGTTTTCGTGCTCGAAAGAGGGCGCCGGCCGTGGGAGGGGCCTGGCTCCGGGGCTCGGTCAGCTCCCGACGAAGAACGAGACGCCGACGCTGAACATCGGGTAGCCGAGCCGGAACGTCAGGGCGACGTTGTCGTTGAAGTGGATACGCGTGCCGATCCACGTGGCGAAGTCCATGTTCACGTACCGGAACGCGCCCTCGCTGCGCAGGATGCCGCCGACCTCCGCGAACGCGCTCCACTTGCGCGTCAGGAAGAAGTTCCACTGCAGCGCCACCGGCGACCAGATGAGGTAGTCGTCGCGGTAGTAGCGGCAGTAGCGGCACTGCGTGAAGTCGAGGCCGAACGAGATGCCGATCGTGTTGTTGATCTTCTTGATGAACATCGGATCGCCGAGCTCGATCGTCGCGCGGAAGCCGCCGCCGAGCTCGGCGCCGCCGCCGTAGCGCCCGACGCCGTAGCCGCGTCGGAAGAGGATGAAGTTGGCGTGCGGCTCGAGCTCGGCTCGGTACGCGGGGTGCGCCGACGGGTTCTTGATCACCCAGTCGATGGCGTGCGCGTCCGGCGAGTACGCCACGAAGGCGCCGGCGGCCGCGAGTCCTGCAGCAAGCAAACGGTGCGTCGTTCGCGTCTTCATGGAACCTACGTACCAGCAGAATTCCCTGGAAGGAAGGAACCAGCATCAACTCGCTCGTCCGGTGGTCACGGCAGAGCGCACGTGAAGGACGCTCCCTCTGGTTTTTTGCGTCACGGGCGATCACGACCCCTCGCCGCGCTCGGCGGATCGGTCTACCTACGTCGGGGTTCGTCCCCGTGGTTTCGCGGGTGACCACCTCTCCCCGATCGGCATGTCCACTCGCGCGCGCGCTCGAACCCTGGGCCTCACCGCGCTCGTCGCGGCGCTCGTGGCGCCCGCGCGTGGCCTCGCCGAGGACGACGAGCCTGCCGCCATCGACGTCACCGTCCGCGGCTCCACCGCGCCTTCGTTCGTCGCGCGTGTCTCGACGGACGATCGCGCCCGCGAGCCTGTCGACGCCGCCTCGATGCTCGCCGAGCTGCCGAGCGTGCACGTGCGTCGCCTCGGCGCCGACGGCGCGCAGTCCACGCTCTCCATCCGCGGCTCGGCCTCCACGCAGGTCGGCGTCCTCCTCGCCGGCATCCCTCTCACGAGCGGCGCGGATCCCACGCTCGACGTCGGCGCGCTCCCGCTCTGGCCCGGCGCGAGCTTCCGCGTCTACCGCGGCTTCGCGCCTGCTTCGCTCGGCGCCACGGGGTACCTCGGCGGCGTGCTCGTCATCGACCCTCCGACCTCGCTCACGGGCGCGCGCACCGAGTCGCAGCTCCTCGCCGGCTCCTTCGGCGCGCTCAAGGTCCGCGCTGGCGACGCGCGCAAGATCGGCGACGTCACGCTTGGCCTCGGCGTCTTCGGCGCGCGCACGGACGGCGACTTCTCCTACGAGGTCGAGGACCCTCGCACGCGTGACCTCGTCACGCGCACGCGCACGAACGCGGGCGTCGTGTCGGCGGGCGCGATCGGTCGCGTCGCGCTCGAGCGATCGTGGGGCACGCTCGGCGCGACCTTCCTCGCCGACGCGCGCCGCCAGGGTTTGCCTGGCTCGGCCACCTTCCCGACGACGCTCCCGCGCCTCGAAGCGAACCGCCTCGTCGTCGGCGTCGACGCCACCGTGCGTGACCTCGCGCGTGGCGCGCTTCGCTTGCAGGCGTGGACGCGGCGCGAGGGCTCGCACTACACCGACCCGAACGGCGAGATCGATCCCACGCGCGCCACGAACGCCGCCACGCAGACGATCCTCGCGGCGGGCGGCTCTGTCGGCTACCGCCGCGCCTTCCCGCGCCTCCTTCGCTCGACCCTCGGCGTCTTCCTCGACGCGCGAGGCGAGTCCCTCGCGCCGCCCGAGCGCGTGGGCGTCTCGGCGTCTCGCCTCGCGGGTGGCCTCGGCGTCGAGCTCGAAGCGCGCCCTGTCGAATCACTCCGCCTCTTCGCGACCGCGCGCCTCGATGCTCGCCGTGATCGAGCCACCGGACTTGCGGATTCCCTGGCGAACGACCTTGCCCCGAGCGGCCACCTCGGCGCCTCGTATCGCTTCTCCGACGCGCTCGTCGTCTCGGCGCACGCGGGCGCTCTGCGACGTTTCCCGAGCTTCGTCGAGCTCTACGGCGATCGAGGCAGCTTGCTCGGCGACCCGCGCTTGCGCATCGAGGGTGCGCTCGCGGCGGACGCCGGCGTCTCGGGTGACGTCGCGGCGGGGCGCGCCTTGTTTCGTTACGAGCTCGTCGCGTTCGTCACCTCGGCGCGTGACCTCATCGTCTTCTTGCCGCTCGGCCGCAGCACCTTCCGCGCGGGCAACGTGGACGCGGCGCGTATCGCGGGCGCCGAGGCTTCGGCCTCGCTCGTGCACGAAAACCTCGCGACGACCTTGAGTTACACCTTCATGCACACGGAAAACCTCGGCGCCGACCCGCTCTCGCGTGGTCGCCCGCTGCCGGGTCGACCGATGCACGACCTCTCCTACGACGCGGCGTACCGCATCGGCCCTGTGCGTTTGCGATATGGCATCGACGCGGTGGCGGGCACGACGGTGGACACGGCGGGCGTGCTCCAGATCCCGCCGCGCCTCTTCCACGGCGCGGGCGCGTCGCTCGACGTGCCGGGCGTGTCGTCGCTCCGGATCGGCGTGGAGGTGCAGAACCTGTTCGACGTCCGCACGTTCCGTGTGCGGTCGCCGCTCGCGCGGACGAGCGTGGCGCTGCCGGTGAGTGACTTTCTGGGGTTCCCGCTGCCGGGGAGGACGGTGTGGGTGACGGCGAGGTTCAGCCCGTCGTCGTCGTCTCGGTGACCGGCGCGGCCTGCGTCTTCGCGCGCCGCGTCTTCCGCGTCGCCGCGACGGCCTTCGCGTGGGCGACGGCGTCGTGCAGGGGGGCGAGCAGGGCTCGATTCTCGGCCTCCTTGTGCAGGTCGCCTGCGGACGCGCGGCTCTCCACGTATTTCTGCAATCGCTTCACGATGTCGCGCCAATCGGCCTCCGCGTTTTTCCCGAGCAGCACGTGCTCCTCCTGCGTCCCGCGCGCCGCGCCGCGATCGGCGTACGCCTGGTCGCTCTCCTGGAGCGCGGCCTCCAGCCGGTCGAGCCATTCGAAGGGAAACAGAATCCCCGCGAGCGTCTGCGCGTGCTCGGGGGCGCGCAGGACGGTGAGCGCGTGCCGCATCTTGGCATTCTCGTCCGGCACGCGATCATCGAGGAACGCGAGGCCCTCGGGGAACGCGGCGGCGTGGAGGAGGCGGGCCGCGGCGGCGAGCGCGCCGTGCGGGCGGCGCCCCTCGATCTGGAGGAAGGACTCGACGTGCCTTCCCCAGGTATCGACGTTGCCATCGGCCTTCCCGATTCGATCGACATGCGCGACCCGGGCGGCGTTCGCGGCGCTCTTGCCGACCACGTGGGATTCGAGGCGGAGGGCAATGGTATCGAGCTGCGGGATGAAGATATCGAGGGCCGGCTCGGACGGCCCGAGCTGGGCGCGCTCGGTGAGCTTGTCGCAGAGCTGGCGGCTGATGAGGGCCTTCTCGGTGCGGGAGAGCTTGGCGGGAGAATGATTCGTCGGCATGGGAGTCACCTCGCTGGTTCGAGCGCGGCGGGATGCCGCGTCGCGGGTTCGGGAGAGGCTCAGGCAAGGTGGATGCCAAGCTGGAACGGGCGGAAAGTTGGGGTGGCAGGGTCGAGACGCGCCGAAACGGAGCGGTGGGGTGCTCCAAAGTGGAGCGGTGCTGCTTCGAAACGGAGCGGCGAAGCGCCGAAGGCAGGTCCGGTCGGCGGGGGAGGGGCGTGGCGAAGCGCCAAGCGGAGGTCGGGGCGGTCGGGGTGAGGCTTGGCGAAGCGCCGAAGCGAGGTCCCGGTGATCGGGATGGGGCTTGGCGAAGCGCCAGGCGGAGGTCGGGGCGGCGGGGATGGGGCTTGGCGAAGCGCCGGGCGGAGGTCGGGGCGATCGGGATGGAGCTTGGCGAAGCGCCGAGCGGAGGTCGGTGCGGCGGGGGTGGGGCTTGGCGAAGCGCCAAGCGTGGGTCGGCGGGACCAGTGGACGGCTTGGCGAGGCGCCGGGCGAAGGAGGGGGCGGTCGGGGTGGTGGTTGGCGCGGCGCCAAAGGCGACCCGTTCGCCCGGGCGTGGTAGGGTGCGGGCATGTCCGCGAGGCAAGACTGGGAGGAGGTCTACAAGCTGTTCGATCCCGAGCAGCCTGCGTACGACAGCAAGATCCGCGTCGAGCGAAATGACGGCCCCGTCACCCAGATCGTGAAGGCCCTCGCAAGACCCTTCGGCACGCCACGCGTCCTCTTCACCGGGACCGTGGGGACGGGCAAGACGACCGAGCTCCTTCGCCTCGCGGAGGCTCGTCGAGACCATGAGCTCGTGGTTCTTCTGGATATCGAACGGCACTTCTCGGAGGTCGTCCAGGACCCGAGCGCGCTCGAGAAGGTCAGCCCCTGGGAGGTGTGTTTCCTCGCCGGCTTGCATCTCATTGCGGAGTTTCGTCGGCAATGCGCGATGGAACTGCCCGAGGCCCTCGTCAGGGATTTCGCCGAAGCTTGGTCCCGAGCGGCGCGCGGGAGCGGTACGCCGAAGGCCGCCGAGGTCGACGTGGGTGTCTTGACGAAGGCGCTGCTCACCATGGCCTCGGGGGGCGTCGCGATGGCGACGGGTACGCCGGCCGCGGCGGTGCCCGTGATGGGCAAGCTCGTCGCGGATGCATTCGCGGCGCTCAAGCTGAATTTGCCCGTCGGCCGGAGCGTACGCGAGTTACCCGATCAGGACCCCGACATCCAGACGATGCTCGGGTGCGTCAACAACCTGGTGACCGAGGCGGGTCGCAAGAGCCGTCCTGTGCTCTTCGTTATCGACGGTATCGACCGGATCCGCGACATCGAACGAGCCAAGGCGTTGTTCGTCGACTCCCAGGTCATCTCGAAGCTCGCCTGTCCGAGCATCGTCTGTGGACCCTCGGCGCTACGGCACCACCCCTCGACGGCGGCCATTCGTGGCTGGAGCGTGTGCGTCCTCGTCAACGAGCCGGTCCTCCTTCAATCAGACCCGCGCAAGCCAGGCCCAGGCGTCGAGTTCTTCTGCGAGCTCTTCGATCGCCGCGTCGATCCAATCCAGCAGAGGAGCAACCGGAGGCTCATCCCGGACCCGCTCCTCCGGCGGCTCGCGTACCGTTCGGGCGGGCGAGCTCGGGACTTCGTTCGATTCGTCCGCTCCGTGGCAGAGCTCGCCTGGGACGCGGATGAGGCGGTCGCATCCGAGAAGACCGTCGACGACGTGCTGGACAGCATGCGGCGGCAGCGCGAGATGGGGTTGAACGTGGGGCACATCGGGTTGCTGGAAAAGATCGCGGCCGACCCCGAGCATCGCTTTCCGCATGACCCCCTGGCGTACGAGCTCCTGAATTACGGCACGCTTCTCCCCTACCCCAACGAGTCCGAATGGTTCTACCCGCACCCCCTGCTGACGATGCACCTCGTGAAGGAGCCTGGCTCGACGCCATCCAGCGCGAGCTGAGGTTGTCCGACGCGGGCAAGGGCCTGCTCATTCTGGTGGACCAGGCGCGCCCGGAGCGGCTGCGCGACCTCGTCCTCGCGCTCTTGCCGACCTATCCGGACCTCGAGGTGTACACGGACGTGCGGGCCGTGTACGAGGTGCCGGAGGGCGCGGTGATGATCCTGGCGCCGCGAGCGGAGGATGCGGACTGGCTGAACCAGCAACGGCCCTTGTTCGCGCGCCGGAAGCTCAAGGTGATCCTGTGGTGTGAGGCGGAGACGTCGGTCGCGCTCGCGCAGAAGGCGGTCGATTTTTTCGACTGGATATCGCATCGGCACGAGTGTCCGCCGGGGGTGCCGATGCATGCGGTGTATGGGATCCGGGCGGCCCTTTGTGCGCGGGCGCCGGGGATTGTGTGGCGGGGGAACAACCTGGAGGCGTGTTTTCGGGTAGCGCTTCCGGGGAGGGAGCTCGTTCATCTGAGCGCGCAGCTTTCGCACGAGGAGCTTGTGCAGGCGATCCGTGATGCGGGACATGCATGGCTCGTCGTGCACGACGCCGCCGATCAGGCGGACGTATTGAAGGTCGAGTCTGCGCTCGAGGAATTGCGGATCAAGACGCGGATCATTGGGGTCGATGGCTACCTGGGGTTACGGCCCCCGAACCTCTTCTGGGGGTTTAAAGAGTATTGTCTTGGCCTCATCGAGGCGCGTGCGGCCCTGGCAGCCCTGGGGGCGCGCGCTCCCGGACGACTCGCTGCGCTCGCTGCGCTGGAGCCGGAAGCCATCAAAGTCATCGAGCTAGGTTTTCGGCGCGGGATTGCAGAAATGGGCCTCGACCGTTCGATGAGAGATGCCGAGGATCCCGGAGCAGCCGTGGTGCGCCTGGTCGAAGACGATGTTCCGTGGTTATGGGTTATGCATTGGCGTGCGCTGTTGTGGCGCGGCACGGGACGACGGTGGCCTTCATGGTTGCTCCGGCCGCCTAAAGATACGCCGCTCGCCTGGGTGGCTTTTTTCGCGGCAAAGGACGCACTGCGGCGGGAGGATGTCCGCGAGGCGACTCGCTGGGCTCGCTCCTCGTATATCTCTGCTGATGGTGATCGTGAGGGCACGAGCGTGGAGCTAGCCAATGCGCTTCGGGCACTTGCGCTGACGTATGCATCTCGTAAGCAATTTGACAACGCCGCCTCCCATCTTCATCAAGCGCTCCGCATGGCCGAAATCCGCCTCGGCCCCGACGATCCCTTCCTCGGCGGCCTCTACGGCGACCTCGCCGAAGTCCTCGCCCAGAAGGGCGACTTCGACGAAGCCATGCGCCTCGCCGAACGCGCCTTCCAGATCGAAAAGAGCGTCCCCTCCCTGTCGAGCCCCTACATGAGCCGCGCCTACAAGCGCATCGGGCACATTCAATCCCTGCGGGACCGCGCACCCATCGACCTCACCCCCACCCATACCGCCGATAAAACCACCGCTTCACCACCTCCACCGTCGCCAGATACGCCACCACGAGCGGCAACAGCACCACGAAGAACCTGAGCGGCAGCGGCGAAAACCCCACCTTCGCCCCGATCGGCGTGAATGGCAGCATCATCGCGAGCGCCACCACCGAGAGCGACGTGACGAGCAGCGCCCGGCTCGGCCTGCCTCGCAGCGGATTGCCTCGCGTCCGGATCACGAAGATCACGAGCACCTGCGTCGCCAGCGACTCCACGAACCAGCCCGCCTGGAACAGCCGCTCGTCGCCGCCGAACAGGTACAGGAGCAGCGCGAACGTCGCGAAATCGAAGATCGAGCTCAAGGGCCCGATCACCATCATGAAGCGCCGGATGAACGGCATGTCCCACCGGCGCGGCCGGGCTACGAAGGCGTCGTCCACACGGTCCGTCGGGATCGGCAGCTCCGAGAGGTCGTAAAGGAAATTGTTCAAGAGGATCTGCGCCGGCAACATCGGCAGGAACGGGAGGAACAACGACGCGCCCGCCATGCTGAACATGTTGCCGAAATTCGAGCTCGTCCCCATCAGGATGTATTTCAAGATGTTGCCGAGCGTCCGCCGCCCCTCGACGATCCCCTCCGCCACCACCGACAGGTCGCGCTCGAGCAGGATCACGTCCGCGGCCTCCTTCGCCACGTCCACCGCGCCGTCCACCGAGATCCCCACGTCCGCCGAATGAAGCGAGGGCGCGTCGTTGATTCCATCCCCGAGGTATCCGACCACCCGGCCCCGCCGCTTCAAGGCGAGGATCACCCGGTTCTTTTGCGTCGGGTTCAGCCGGCAATACAGGCTCGTCTCCTCCGCCCGCGCCCCGAGCGCGTGATCGTCGAGCCCGTCGAGCTCCGCCCCCGTCAGCGTGCCGCGCAAGGGCACGCCGAGCTGCTTGCAGACGTGCTCGGCCACGCGCTCGTTGTCCCCGGTCACGATCACCACCGCGATCCCCGCGTCGCGTAAGGCGCGGAGCGCGATGCCGGCGCTCTCCTTGGGCGGATCCTCGAAGGCCGCGAAGCCCGCGAAGACGAGCTCCGTCTCGTCGCGGATGACGACATGCCGGCATTCCGGGCCCTCCGCTTTCCAGGCGATCCCGAGCACCCGGTACCCCTCGCGCCCGAGGGCCTCGAATCGCTCGAAGAAGGCGCGCCGCGCGGACGCGTCGAGCGGCCGGACGTCCCCGGGGCCGTCGGCCTCGTAATGCGTCGAGAGCCGCAGGACGTCCTCGAAGGCGCCCTTCACGACGAGCCGCGTCTCCTCGCCTCGCCGCACGAGCACCGAGATGCGCCGCCGCTCGAAATCGAAGGGCACCTCGTCGAGCTTCTCCCAGCCGCGGATGTCGACGGTCTCGTGCCGGAGGATCGCCTCGTCGAGCGGGCTCCGGAGACCCGACTCGAAATGGCTGTTGAGGTAGGCGAGCTCGAGCACCCGCGCGCTGTCGCGACCCTGGGGATCGAGGTGCTTCTCCAGGCGAATACGCGCCTCGGTCAGCGTCCCGGTCTTGTCCGTGCAGAGCACGTCCATGCTGCCGAGGTCGTGAATGGCCGAGAGCCGCTTGACGAGCACCTTCTTCCTCGACATGCGGAGCGCGCCGCGCGCCAGCGTCACGGAGATGACCATCGGCAAGAGCTCCGGCGTCAGGCCGACGGCGAGCGCGAGGGCGAACAGGAACGACGTGAGCCACGTGCGCTCGCGGGCGAGGTTCACGAGGAGCACGAAGAGCACCATCCACATCACGAGGCGCAGGATGAGCAGGCCGAAGCTGCGCGTGCCGATCTCGAAGGCCGTGGGCGGCGGCGGCCTCGTGAGCGCGGCGCCGATCTTGCCGACCGCCGTCTGCGCGCCCGTCGCGGTGATCAAGGCCTTGCCGCTGCCGCTGATCACGCTCGTCCCCTTGAAGACCTTTCCCTCGTCGCCCGGGACCGGGCGCTTTTCGACGGGGTATGGCTCGCCCGTGAGCAGCGCCTGGTTCACGAAGAGGTCACGCGCCTCGAGCAGCGTTCCATCGGCGGGGACGAGGTCGCCGGCCACGAGCAGGACGACGTCGTCGCGCACGACCTCCTCGGCCGGCACCTCGCGGGCCACGCCGTCCCGCACGACGGTCGCGCGAATACGCGTCGCCTTTCGGAGGGCCTCGGCGGCCCGGCCGGCGCGGTGCTCCTGGACGAAATCGAGCACCACGCTGAGCAGGACCACGACCATGATGATCGCGGAGCTCTCGAGCTCCCCCGTGACCGCGGAGACGACGCTCGCCGCGAGCAAAAGAAGGACGAGGGGATTCTTGAATTTGGCGAGGAGCTCCAGGATCGCCGCGCTCACCCGGCCCCTCCCTCTCCCCCGCGTTTCTCGAGCCATTCGCCCGCCAGCCGGTGGCCGAGCGCGCGGTCCTCCTCGGTCAGCATCGAATACGCCCCCTCCCGCAGGAGCGCGTGGCGGAAACGGAGCGCCTCCTCGCCGGGGAATCGATCCTCGCGCGACGCGGCGACGAACTCCCCGTCGCGCAGGCGCGCGAGCACCTCCCGCACCGCCGTTCCTTGATGGGGATGGCTCGGGCCGAGCAGGTACGAGACGCCCCCGGCCCAGAACGTCTCGCCGAAGATACTCGCCGCCCGTAACACGCGCCGCGCCGCGCCGTCGAGCTGCCCGAGCCGCGATTGCACCATCGCCACCACCGTCTCGGGCAGCGTGTTCGGCGGACCCTCCACCGCCGCGCGGATGAGCTCCTCCAGATAAAAGGCATTGCCCTCGGAGAGCGCGGCGAGGCGCGCGGCCGTCGCCTCGGTGACCACGTCGCCGAGCACGTGCCGCACGAGCGCCCGGCGCGCCCTCGGCCCGAGCTTGCGTAGCCGCAATTCGTGCAGGCGCCGCGACGACCAGAGCCCCGGGAAGGTGTCGTGCACCTCCGGCCGCGCGAGCGCGAGCACGCAGAGCGGCGCGCCCCGACACTCCCGGAGCGCCGCGTCCACGAGGTCCACCGTCCTCCGATCACTCCATTGCAGATCGTCGAGCACGAGCAGCACGGGCGAAAACGCGCATTCGGCGAGCACGAAGGAGAGCCAGGCCTCCTTGATCCGATCCGCGAGGAGCGGCGCGCGCAGGGCCTCGTGTAGCTCCTCGAGCCTCGCGCCTCCCCGCTGCACATGCTGCAAGGCCTGCCCGAGCAGCTCGAACGCCGTGCTCTGCCGCAGCGGATCCGCCCGCGCCTTCCAGATCGAAATGGGCCCGCCCCGCGCCCGGAGCGCGCGCGTGGCCTCGTAGGCGAAGCGCGTCTTGCCCATCCCCGGCGGCGCCACGACGAGCACGCCATGCGCGAGCCCGTCCTCCACGCATTGCTCGAAGATGTGCTCGAACATCGCGAGCTCGTGGTCCCTGTCCACGTACGGCGTCGGTTTGCCGAGCAGCAATCGCGGCCGCTCCGTGGGCGCCTCCGGCTTCACCACGGCGCGCCGCTCGCCCTCGCCGAGGCAATCACGCCGCCGCGCGGGGGCCTCTTTCCCTTCGCCCGAGGACCACGCGGGCGCGAGCGCCTCGGTGAGGGCCCTGCCGTCCCGCGGCCTCGCTTCCGGGTCCTTCGCGAGCATACGCGCGACCAGCGCGTCGAGACCCTCCGGCACCCCCGGGACGAGCTCCCCGAGGCGCGGGGTCTCGTCGTAGAGCATCCGGGCGATCATGCCGAGCCCATGCGACCCCTTGAAGGCCGGCTGCCCGGTCACGCATTCGAAGAGGACCGCGCCGAGCGAAAAGACGTCCGCCCGCGCGTCGAGCGGCCCGCCGCTCCGCGCTTGCTCGGGGGCCATGTACCCGGGCGTCCCCACGACGAGGCCCGTGTCCGTCAGCCGGCTGGCCCCCGCGAGCTGCGCGACCCCCAGGTCGAGCAGCTTCAATCCCTCGATCCGCCCGCCCTGGAGGAAGAGGTTCTCCGGCTTGACGTCCCGATGGACGACGCCCCGCGCGTGCAAGGCGGAGAGCGCCTCGGCCGCGGCGCGCAGCAATCGAAGGCCCTCCGCGACGCCGAGCGGGCCGCGGCGGAGGCGGCGCCGGAGGTCCTCCCCCTCGAGCCACTCCATCACGAGCCACGGCTCGCCCCGCGCGAGGACGCCGCGCGCCACGAAACGCACGATACGCGGGTGCGGCGACGCCGCGAGGATCGCCGCCTCCCGCTCGAAGCGCGCCGCCTCGTCCGACAGCCTCGCCCGCAGCACCTTCACCGCGAGCCGCTCGCCCGTCGCGCGCTCGCGCGCCTCGTACACCGCGCCCATCCCCCCGATCGTCGCATTCCGGACGATCTCGAACCTCCCCCCGAGGATCTCCCCTATCCCGAGCACGTGCCCCCCGTCCTCGGCTCTCTGCCGGCGCGCGTCAAGGTACCATTGCCTCCCGCGCGCCGCGAGGTTATGCGCGAGGCTACGGCCATGACCTCTCCTGCCGAGCCCGAAGCGACCGAGACCGAGATCCCGCCGGAGCTCGTGCCCAGAAAACGCCGCTTCTGGCCCCTGGCCGGCGCGCTCCTGGCCCTCGCCGGCGCGGGCGCCTTCTTCAGCCTGCGCTCGCTCCGCGAACCCGAGCCGCTACGCGTCGTCGTCGCCGTCGACCTCGACGGTCACTTCTGGGACGGCTCGCGCGCCTCGGCCCTGCTCGTGAACGAGCTCTGCCAGCGCCTCGACGCCATCGGCTTCGAGCCCGTGCGCGCCGGGGATCCCGAGGTGCTCGAGGTCCTGCGCGAGGCCGAGAGCCCCGAGGAGGCCGCGAAGACGCTGCGCGCCGCGTTCGTGGTGAAGGCGAAGCTCACGCCGGAGATGATCGAACACCCCGTCGAGGGTGGATACTTCGAGGTCCGCGCCGACGCGTCGATCGAGGTCCGCCACGTCCGCGACGAGGTCCCGCAGGCGGGGCGGCTCGTGAGCTGGGCGGGCGGCAAAGGCAAGGCCGACGCGTTGCGCAGGCTCGCCGAGACGCTCGCGCTGCAGGCGTTCGACCAGGTCGCGCCCCACCTCGTCAAGCACCCGGCGATCGACGCCATTTTCAAGGGCAACGACATCAAGCTCGCCGGCCACGTGGCCAAGGCGAAGAAATACGTCGAGGTCCGCGGCGAGCGCCTCAACGAGGCCGAGCGCACCTACAAGGACCTGGAGAACCGCCGCCGGATCTTCGAGAAGGGGCCCGCGAAGATCACCTACCACAGCGCCATCGGCGCGGACGACGCCCTCGGAGGCTCGGCCACGCCCGGCGTCCTCGTGAAGACCGCCCCGATCACGCCGTTCGTCGCGCCGCGCACGATGAAGCTCTCGTGGATCACGGGCCTCGAGACGCTCGAATGGCGCGCGCCCGGCAGCGAACGCAAGGTCCTCTGGAGCGGTTATCACCTCTTCAGTTATCCCGCGGCCGCTCCCGACGGCAGCCGCGTGGTCTTCGCCGAGGACCTCTTCGGCTGGGCGAAGACGCTCACGGTCGTCGACCCGGACGGCACATCGCGCCGCCTCCGGATCGACGCCGAGCACCGCTTCTCCTCGCCGAAGGTCGCGCCCGGGGGAAAGGCCGCGGCGCTTTACGACCGTCCCTGCCGCGATTGCCCGGGGAAGCTCGCCGTCGTCTCGCTCGACGACGGCAAGACGCTCTTCGAACGGCTGCCCGAGGGCGGCTTTTTCTCGGGTTTCGCCTGGGTCGGCCCGCAGAAGCTCGCGTTCTTGTACACGCCGAGCGAGGCCGAAGCGCCGCCGCGACAGACCTTGTACGTGGCCGACCTCGGCGCCTCGCCGCCCGCGGCGAAGCCCTTGCTCCAGGTGCCCGCGGAGGAGCGCTTCGACACCATGGAGGCGAGCCGCGACGGGAAAAAACTCGTGGCGGAGCGCGGCGGGTCGAGCACGCGCCTCGCCCTGGTCGACGTCGACGCGGGCGAGATCCTGCCGGTGAACGTGGTGTACGCCGTGCAAAACCCGAGTTTTTCGCCCGACGGCAAGCGCGTCGCGTTCACCCGGTTCGGGGACGTTTTTTTCTACGACATCGAGCAAGGGAACACTCGGATGCTCACGGAGAACCCCTGGAACGAGCGGTATCCCGTGTTCTCCGAGGACGGCTCGCGTATCTATTTCGAGTCCACGAGCGACGACCCGAACTACGAGCGTCGCAACATGTCCCTCATCGGCTCGGTCGCGGTGAAGGACGCTGGCCCGCCGGAGTAAAAACCCCATGTCCCAGCAGCGGATCGTCCTCGTCACCGGCGCGACCGATGGAATCGGGCGCCAGACCGCGCTCGAGCTGCTTCGCCGCGGCCACCACGTGCTCGTCCACGGGCGGACCGAGGCCAAGGCCAGGGCCACCTGCGAGGCGCTCGAAAAGGAGAGCCGATCGAGCGAGGTCACGGCCGTCGCCGGGGATCTCGCGTCGATGTCCGCCGTCCGCGCGCTCGCCGCGGAGGTCGCCTCCCGCGCGCCGCGGCTCGACGTGTTGCTGAACAACGCCGGCGTCTTCCTGCACGAGCGAAAGCTCACGGAGGACGGCTTCGAGGCGACGTTCGCCGTCAATCACCTCGCCCCGTTCCTGCTCACGCACCTGCTCCTGCCCGCGCTTCGAAAGAGCGACGCCGGGCGTATCGTCACGGTGAGCTCGATCGCCCACACCCGCGGGCAGATCGATTTCACGGATCTGACCTCGGAGCGATATTTTCATGGATATGCGGCGTATGCCGCGTCGAAGCTCGCGAACGTGCTCTTCGCGTATGAAATGGCGCGGCGCCTCGCGGGCACGGCCATCACCTCGAACGCGCTGCACCCGGGGGTGATCGGCACGAAGCTCCTGCGCAGCGGCTTCGGGATGGGCGGGGGCACGGTCGCGCAGGGCGCGGCGACGTCCGTCCGGCTCGCCACGGACCCGGAGCTCGCCGCGGTGACGGGCAAATACTTCTCCGACGAGCACGAGGAGCCCTCGTCGACGCGCTCGCTGGATCGAAGGCTGCAACGCAAGCTCTACGAGGTCAGCGCCGAGCTCGTGGGGATCGCGGGGTTGCCGGACGTCACGTAGGGGAACGTTCGGGCCTTGTCGTCCGGGTCTGACGGTGTACACTCCGCGCCAAACACGGAGACAAACCATCATGGCGAAGATCACGCTCAAGGGCAATCCGATCCACACGTCCGGGGACCTGCCGACGAAGGGCAACGCGGCGCCCGATTTCCAGCTCCTCCGCGGGGACCTGTCGCGGGCGACGCTGTCGTCGTTCTCGGGCAAGAAGATCCTCAATATCTTCCCGAGCATCGACACGCCCGTTTGCGCCATCTCGGTGCGCAAGTTCAACAAGGTCGCCTCCGAGAAGGGCGTGACCGTGCTGAACATCTCCGAGGACCTGCCCTTCGCGCAGAAGCGCTTCTGCGGCGCCGAGGGCATCGACAAGTGCGAGTCGCTCTCCGCGTTCCGCTCGTCGTTCGGCAAGGATTACGGCGTGGAGATCGCCGAGGGGCCCTTCGCCGGCCTCACCGCGCGCGCCGTGGTCGTGCTCGACGAGGGCAACAAGATCCTGCACGCCGAGCTCGTCGCCGAGATCGCGCAGGAGCCGAACTACGACGCCGCGATCGCCGCCCTCGGCTGATCCGCCTCTCCTCACGCCTTCCCGAAAAAAAGTTGGTCACATCCTGGCCCCTCGTCGCTACGTGCGGATCGCGCGAGGAGGATCGCGCCCGGTAGGGAGGAAGCCATGGTGAACGTCTGGAAGGTGTCGACGCTCGTGCTCGCGGGTGCGCTCGTGATCGTCGTCGGCAAGGGCGCCGTGCAGGAGTCGTCGGCGTGTGAAGGGGAGCAGCCGAGCGCCGAGCAGGTCACGCGGCTCCGGCTGGCGCGGGGCTTCGCGTTCCTCGAGCGCGCCGAGCAGGAGGTCGAGCTCGCCTCCGCGGCCCGGCCGAAGGACCGCGCGAACGCGCTCGCCCAGATCGCCAAGGCCAAGGCCTCGATCGAGCTCGCCCTCGGCCCCGCCGTCGAGCCGGAGCCGCGCCCGTTGCCGAAGCCCAAGCCCAAGCCGATCCGCATCCCACGCCGGGTCATCAACGAGTCGCCCGCCACGCAGGCCGCAGGGACGACGGTGCCGGCGAGCCTGGTCAATCCGTTCCTGGTGCGCCGCTAGCCGCGCTACCCCGCCCGCGCCGTCACCGCGCGCAGGATCTGCTTCTGCACCGCCGCGAAGAGCGCGAGGACGGGCAGGCTCAGGATCACGTTCCCCGCCATCACGATGTGCCAGCGCACGCCGGTGCCCTGCTCGCGGAGCAAGGCGACGGCGAGGGGCAAGGTGCGCACGTCGTCGTCGGTGGTCATGACGAGCGGCCAGAAATAATCGTTGTAATGGAAGACGAAGCTGAAGAGGAAGAGCGAGGCGAGGGTCGGCCGTAACATCGGCGCGAGCAGGCCGTAGACGATCCGGAGCTCGCTCGCGCCGTCGAGCCGCGCCGCCTCGATCATCTCGTCGGGGACGGAGAGCAAGGCTTGCCGCACGAGGAAGGTGCCGAGCGCGCTCACGCCGAACGGGAGGATCAGCGCGGCGAAGGTGTTCACGAGGCCGAGCGGGCCGAGCATCGAGAAGACCGGGACGAACGTGACCTGCGCCGGGATGAGGAGGCAGGCGAGCACGAGGGCGAAGGCGGCCTTCTTGCCGACGAAATGCAATTTCGCGAGGGCATATCCGGCCGGCAAGGCGAGCAGGATCTGCAGGAGCGCGATGGCCACGGCCATGACCGTGGTGTTGAGGAAATAACGGCCGACGGGGATCGTCGTGAGGACCTCGCGGTAGGCCTCGAATTGAATGGAGTTCGGGATGGGCCACGCGGGCGCGGCGACGATCTCCGGCAAGGTCCGGAGCGAGGTGGAGACCATCCACGCATACGGGCCGACCCAGAGGAGGGCCACGACGGCGAGCGGGATCCACGAGCGACCCTTCTTCATCATGCCCGCCTCGTGTCCGTCTTGCCGAGCCGCCAGAGCCGGAGCTGCAATGCCGTGAGCACGAGCAGGAGCACGAAAAACGAGACGGTCATCGCGCTCGCCCGGCCGACACGCAGGTTCACGAAGACGTGCTCGTAGATCGCGTAGACGAAGACCGTGGTCGATTTCACGGGCCCGCCCTGGGTCATCACGCGGACGACGTCGAAGGCCTGGAAGGAGAGGATCAGGCTGGTCGTGCCGACGAACGAGGCGCTCGGGCGGAGCATGGGCCAGGTGACGTGGAGGAAACGGGAGAAGGGCCCGGCGCCGTCGAGCGCCGCGGCCTCGTGCAAGGAGCGCGGGATGTCCTGCAACCCCGCCAGGAAAATCACCATCGAATACCCCGTGATTTTCCAGACGCTGACGGCCGCGAGCGTGTAGAGCGCGATCGCAGGGTCGCCGAGCCAGTTCTTCGGCGCGACGCCGACGGCGCGGCAGAGCGTGGAGAGCAGGCCGCCGTCGGCGTCGAGGATCCACATCCAGAGCAGGGCGACGGCGACCCACGAGACGACGTACGCGCTGAAGACCGCGCCGCGCACGAAGGCATAAAGCTTCCCGGGCCGATCGAGGGCGAGCGCGAGGCCGAGGCCGAGGCCGAGGGAGGCGACGACGACGACCACGCTGTAGGAGAGGGTCCGCGCGAGGGTGCCCCAGAGCTCGCCGCTCGTGAGGATCTGCGCGTAATTCGCGGCGCCCACCCATTCGGGGGGCGTGAGCATGTCCCAGGCGTAGAAGCTGTTCTTGAAGACGAGCGCGAGCGGCCAGAAAAAGAAGAGGCCGAGGACGAGCGCCGTGGGGGCGAGGAAGAGGTAAGGATCACGCGGGCGCTTCGGCGTCATGGCTCCCCCGCGGCGCGGCGCGCCTCGTCGAGCGTGGCCCGCGCGTCCCTCCGGGCGAGCACCGCCTCTTCGAGCCGCGGCTGCACGGCCTCGCGCTGAATGCGGAAGAGCGAGGGCGCCCAGGGCCACGCGAAGGCGTCTTTCAATTGATCGAGCGCGACCCGGTCGTTCGGGTGCTCGCCGTAATAGCCGCTCGCCTCGAGCTCGGCGAGGCCCTTTTGCGAGACGGGCAAATACCCCGTCCGCGTCGCCCATTCGTTCGCCTGCCGCGGGAGCATCATCCATTGCAGGAAGGCTCGGGCCGCGGGGCGCTCCCTCTCGGGCGAGGCGGCGGGCATGACGAACATGGTGCCGCCCGTGGGCACGCTCCGGCGCACGTCCGCCGGCAAAGGCGCGGCGCCGACCGGGAATTTCGCGTTGTTTTCGAGGTATTTGAGGAACGCGGTCGACGTCCAGATCATGGCCACCCGGCCCGCGAGGAAGTCGGTGTTCGTGGCCTGCCAGGCATTGTAATCGCGACCCGGCGGCGGCTTCATCGTGCGCTCCTCGTGCACGAGCCGCTGCCAGAATTCGAGCGCGCGCACGCCGGCCTCACCCCCGAGCGAGGGCGTGCCGTCGTCCTCCACGACGGTCCCGCCCGCCTGGCCCACGAGCGCGACCCAGAACCACCAGTCGATGGGGCAAGCGAAGCCGTGGCGGGTCACCTGGCCGTCGCTCGTGCGGAGCGTGGCGGCGCGGGCCACGGATTCGAGCTCGCTCCACGTGGTGGGCGGGCGCAGGCCGAGCTCGGCGAAGAGGGCGCGGTTGTAATAAGCGATGGGCGTGGAGCGATTGAAGGGCGCGCAGAGGATCGGGCGCTCGCCGCCGCGGACGAAGGTCCCCGTTTGCCCGAGCGCCGGGACGATATCGCCGGTCGCCTCCCGGGTCTCGTCGATCGGCAAGAGGGTGCCGGCTTGCGCGAGGTAAGGCACGACCTCGCCGACGACGTGCGTGAGCGCAGGCGCCGCGCGCGCCGCGATGGCCGTGCGGAGCTTGGCCAGGGCCTCGAAATAATCCCCCTGGTAAATGGCCCTGATGCGGTGGGCGCTCTGCTCGGCGTTGAAGCGATCGACGAGCGAGAGCAGGACCTCGCGGTTGTTGCCGCCATAGGCGAACCACAAGGAGGCCTCGCCCTCCCTGCCGGCGCGCGTGCAGCTCGCCCCCGCGAGGGCGGCGAAGGAGGCGGCGAGCTCGATCAACACGTCCCGCCGTCCGAGGCGCCTGCCGCTCATCCGCGCGCCTCCACGAGCCTCGTCCCCGTCGCGGCGTCGAAGAAGAGGCAATGGCGCACGTCGACGGCGCAGGTGACATGGTCCCGCGGCGAAAACACGCCCCAGCCGGGCAGGCGCGCGGCGATGCGGGTGCCTCTCGCGTCGAGGTAGAGGTACGTCTCGGCCCCGAGCGGCTCGCCGTGCACGACCTCCGCCGAAAACGAGAGATTCTCGGGGGCGGGTTTTTCCCGGGAGATACGCACGTGCTCGGGGCGGACGCCCACGACGACACGCGCCGGCAGGTCGAGCCCCGCGGGCGCGGCGAGGGAGAACCCGGGCGCCTCGAGCTTGTCGCCCCGCGGCTCGACCTCGATGCGGTTGATCGCCGGGCTGCCGAGGAACGAGGCCACGAAGACGTTCGCAGGCGCCTCGTAAATGGCCTTGGGCGCGCCCACCTGCTGCAAGATGCCGCCCTTCATCACGGCGATCCGATCGCCGATCGTCATCGCCTCGACCTGATCGTGCGTGACGTACATGCTCGTCACCCCGAGCCGCCGCACGAGCGAGGCGAGCTCGACGCGGAGCTCGGCCCGGAGCGCGGCGTCGAGGTTCGAGAGCGGCTCGTCGAACAAAAACACCCGCGGCGAACGCACGATCGCCCGGCCCATCGCGACACGTTGCCGCTCGCCGCCCGAGAGCTCGCCGGGACGACGATCGAGCAGCTTCGACAAACCGAGCAGCTCCGCCGCCTCGCCGACCTTCTTTTCCCTCTCGGCCCGCGAGACGCCGCGCATTTTCAGGGGGAAGGCCAGGATCTCACGCACCTTCATGTGCGGGTAGAGGGCATACCCCTGGAAGACCATGGCGACGTCCCGGTCCTGCGGCGCGACGCGCGTGACGTCGCGGTCGCCAATACGGATCGTGCCCGCGTCGGGGGCGTCGAGGCCGGAGACGAGCCTGAGCGTCGTCGATTTGCCGCAACCCGAGGGGCCGACGAGCACGAGCATCTCGCCGTCCTCGACGTCGAGATCGAGTTTGTCGAGGGCGGGCATTTCGGCGCCGGGGTGCCGGCGGACGAGGCCGCGGAGCTCGATGGCCGCCATGGCTCAGGTTCCGACGACGACGAGGCTCGGCACCTCGGCCGCGCGCGCGAGCAACCCCGCCTTCGGGCGCACCGCGACCGGCACGCGCGAAGCGGCGAGCATGGGGACGTCGTAACTCGAATCCCCGAATGCGCCGAGCAGCGTCGCGCCCGGACAGGCGTCACGAAGCGAGACGGGCTTGTGATCACCGTAAATGGGCGGCCCGTCGAGCTCGGGCTTGATGCGGCCGTCCTGCATACGAGGCGTCATGGCGACGACGCGGCTCGCCGGGATTCCCAGGAATGCGACGCCCATCTCGACGATCCAGCGCGGCGAAGCGGAGACCACCCAGACGGGCACGTTTTCCGCTTCGGCCCAGGCGAGGATGGGCTGAAGGAATCGATGCAGCCTCGCCTCGAGGCCGCGCGCCTCGATGGCGCGCCTGGCGAAGGCGCGCGCCTCGTCGAGGGAATACCCGGCGAAGACCCACGCCATCATGGCGAAGGCGCGCGCCTCGTCGTAGGTGCCCGCGGCGAGCGCGGCGAAGAGGCCGCGCGCGATCGTGGTGGTGCTGCCGTCCTCGGTCGAACACGCGGCGCGGGCCTCGACGAGCAGCGCCGCGCGCGCCTCCTCGCGCACCGCCTCGGCGGCGATCAGCGCCTCGAAGAGGTCGTTGCCGACGTCGCCCTTCCAGAGCGTCCCATCGGCGTCGAAGGCGAGGACCGCGTCGTGTTCGCGCGGAAGCGCCGCGCGCGCGGCCGAGAGGCGCCGAACGACGCCCTCGGGGGTTTCCTGGACCGGGGTTCGACCGTCTTGCACGGTCTCCCCCCTACCACATCCGCGGCGCGGAGGGGAAAACGGGCCAGCGGCCGGGCGCGGCGCGACCGCGGCGAGCTCAGCCGTCGAGCATCCGCGAGAGCCCGCGCAGCGGGATCGTGATCCAATCGGGTCGGTTGTCGAGCTCGTAGCCGATCTCGTAGATGCACTTCTCGAGCACGTAGAAATCGAGCAGGAGGTCGGTGTCGGCGTCATTCTTCGGGAGCAGCTCGCTCTGCGCGGCGGCCCCGAGGTAACCGGCGAGGTAGACGGCCTCCGCCCAGGCGACCCAGGCCCGCGTCCAGGGTTCGAGCACGGGCAGGTCCTCGGGCCGCGCGCGGCCGGAGGAGAGCGCCGAGGCCGCCGCGTAATCGAAGGAGCGGAGCATGCCGGCGACGTCCCGGAGCGGCGTGCGGCGGAAGCGGCGCGTCGCGAGGGGGCGCGTGGGTTCACCCTCGAAATCGATGAAGATGAAGTCCTCGCCGGTGAAGAGGACCTGCCCGAGGTGGAAATCGCCGTGGCAACGGACGCGCGTGGCGTCGAGCTTGCGCGCGCTGATCGCCTTGAGCCGCCGATCTACCTCGTCCTCGCGCTTCGCGATCTCCCGCGCGAGGTCCCGCGCGCCCTCGGGCAAGGCGCGCGCCCGCCTCCGCAATGCGTCGAAGGTGCGCGCGAGCATCGTGTGCGCGCCTTGATAAAGCGATTGCTGGTGCAGCGTGGAGTAGGGCTCGCGGCCGAAGGTGGCGTCGGGCGTGTCGGCCGCGAGGGCGGCGTGGAGCTCCGCCGTCCGCTGGCCGAGTTTGTTCAGCCAAACGGTCTGCGCGCCGAGGAGGTCGTGCGCGTGGGGCGGGAGCGGCCCGCGCCCGCGCTCGGTGAACGTGCCGCGCGGCATGGGCGGCGCGGCGCCGGCGCGCGAGGCCTCCTCGGCGAGGACCCGATCGAAGAAGAGGTCGAGCGACTCGAGCGCGGCCTGGAACGCGTTGCCCCGGCTCGGCATCCATTGCTGGACCATCCCGAGCACGGTGCGGTCGCGCCCCGGCCCCTGGTATTCGACGGCGCCCCCGAGCCGCGGGACGTGCGTGTACCCCTGTTTGTCGAGGAACGATTGGATCTCGAACTCGGGGTTGATGCCCTCCTCGACCTGGCGGAAGATCTTGAGCATCACGGTCTCGCCATACACGAGGATGGAGTTCGATTGCTCCGCGGAGAGGAGCCGCCCGCGCTCGGTGGCCTCCTCGGGGACGCCCGCGAGGAAGGGGTGCGGCAGGAAGCGGAGCTCGCCGCGGACACCGGAGAACTTCGCGCCCGCGCGCACGAAGCGGAGGAGCGCGCTCGCGAGGTCGGGGTCGACGACCGCGTCGACGAGGGTGCCCTCGATGACCTGGGTTTGTCCGTCGCTCACGTGCAATCGGACGGCGGCGATACACGCGTGGGCGGCGCTGACCTCGAGCTCGCGCGCGCGCTCGCCGGTCGCGAAGGCGATGGGCAGGACGTACGTCTCCGGGGGGCCGGACGCGAAGTCGACGCGGACGAAGAGGAGCCACGCGAGGGGCGCGCCGGCCTCGCCGAGCGGAATGGCGTCCAGGATCGAGGCGCTGGAGCGCGCGCGGCCCTTGCTGCGGAAATAGCGGCGCGCCGGGAGGTAATTGCAGAGGATCGCCTCGAGCGAGCGCCGCCCCTCGGGCCGCTTCACGAGGCTCTCGATGGACTGGTAGGCGACGAGGACCGGGAGCTCTTCGCGGGCGGCGACCGAGAGCGGCGCCGCGCGCTCGAGGCCGAACCAGAAGAAATCGTGGGGCCCGAGCGAGAGCGAATATTTGCCTTCGACCTCGGGGAAGCGGGTCCGGCCGAAGAGCTCGGTGGGCGCCATGCCGCGGTACCGCGAGAGGTCGAGCTCGACGAACTGGCCATACCGCGAGAGGTTGGCCACGACGAGGACGTGCTCGTCGTCGTAGGAGCGGACGAACGCGAGGACGCGGTGGTTGTCGGGGTGGAGGAACTCGATCGTGCCGCGGCCGAACACGGGGTATTGCTTGCGCAGGCCGATGAGGCGCTTCATCCACCAGAGGAGCGACTGCGGGTTCGCCTGCTGGGCCTCGACGTTGACGGCCTCGTAATGGTACTCGGGGTCGACGATGACGGGCAGGTAGAGCCGCTGCGGGTTGCAGCGGGAGAACCCGGCGTTGCGGTCGGAGCTCCATTGCATGGGCGTGCGGACGCCGTCGCGGTCGCCGAGGAAGATGTTGTCGCCCATGCCGATCTCGTCGCCGTAATAGAGGACGGGCGTGCCGGGGAGCGAGAAGAGCAGGGCGTTCATGAGCTCGATGCGGCGGCGGGTGCGCATGAGCGGGGCGAGGCGGCGGCGGATGCCGAGGTTGATGCGGGCGTTGCGCTCCTCGGCGTAGACCTTCACCATGTAATCGCGGTCCTCGTCGGTGACCATCTCGAGCGTGAGCTCGTCGTGGTTCCGGAGGAACGTGGCCCACTGGCAGGTTTCGGGGATGGTCGGGGTCTGCTTGAGGATGTTGACGATGGGGAAGCTGTCCTCGAGCTCGACCGCCATGAACATGCGCGGCATGAGCGGGAAATGGAAGTTCATGTGGCACTCGTCGCCGGCGCCGAAATAGGCGGCGGCGTCGCTCGGCCACTGGTTCGCCTCGGCGAGGAGCATTTTTCCTCCTGAATATCGCGCCTCGATGTGGGCGCGGAGCTTCTTCAGGAAGGCGTGTGTCTCGTCGAGGTTCTCGCAGTTCGTCCCCTCGCGCTCGTAGAGGTAGGGCACGGCGTCGAGGCGCATGCCGTCGACGCCCATGTCGAACCAGAGGTCGACGACCTCGAGCAGGGCCTCGTGGACGGCAGGGTTGTCGAAGTTGAGGTCGGGCTGGTGGGCATAAAAGCGGTGCCAGTAGTAGGCCCGCGCGATCGGGTCCCAGGCCCAGTTCGAGCTCTCGAAATCCTGGAAGATGATGCGCGCCTCCTCGAAGCGGTTCGGCGCGTCGCTCCAGACGTAGAAATCGCGGTGCGGGTGGCCCGCCGGGGCCCGGCGCGCGCGCTGGAACCAGGCGTGCTCGCTCGACGTGTGATTGAGGACGAGCTCGGTGATGACGCGGATGTCGCGCTCGTGCGCCTCCTTCAGCAGGCGGGCGAAGTCCTCGCGCGTGCCGTAGCTCTCGCTGACGTCGGTGTAATCGGCGATGTCGTAGCCGCCGTCGCGGAGCGGGGAGGGGTAGAACGGCAGGAGCCAGATCGCCGTGACGCCGAGGTCCTGGAGGTAATCGAGCTTCTGTACGAGGCCCGGGAGATCCCCTATCCCGTCGCCGTTCTGATCGTTGAACGCGCGGACGTGCAGCTCGTAGACGACGGCGTCTTTGTACCAGAGGGGATCACGCTTCATAGGAAATACTCGTAATCGTTCTCCCTGCGGGCGAGCCTGCGCGCGTGGAAGACACAGGCGGGCGACGTCCGCGGATCGATCTCGACCCAGTTTCGTGTTCCCCGGAACGTATAACGCGCGCCGGAGAGGAGGTCATGGACCTCGAAGCCGCGCCCCGCGTCCGTGAGGCCCGGCAGATCGAGCTCGACCCACGCGCCGTGGCGGTGATACGGGTCGAGGTTGACCACGACGATGAGGGTGTCGTCCCCGTGCGTCTTGCCATACGCGAGGACGAGGTCGCTGTCGGTGTGGAAAAACCGGAGGTTGTCGTTGCGGGCGAGCGCGGGGTGCTCCATCCGGATCCGGTTGACGCGCGAGATCATGGGGCGGAGGCTGTCGGGGCGGCGGAGGTCCCAGCGCTTGAGCTCGAATTTCTCGCTGTCCGCATACTCCTCGGCGCCCTCGCGGAGGGGTTTGTGCTCCATGAGCTCGAACGCCGGGCCATACATGCCGTACGAGCTCGAGAGCGTGGCGGCGAGGACGAGGCGGATGAGGAAGGCCGAGGGCTCGCGGTTCTGCAGGTGCTCGGGCAGGATGTCGGGCGTGTTCGGCCAGAAGTTTGGCCGGTAAAACTCGACGACCTCGGTCTTCGTGAGGTCGTGCATGTAGGACGTGATCTCGTCCTTGGAGACGCGCCAGGTGAAATACGTGTACGACTGGGTGAAGCCACGCTTGGCGAGGCCGTACATGAGCGCGGGGCGGGTGAAGGCCTCCGAGAGGAAGACGACCTCGGGGTGGTCGCGCTTGATCACGCGGATGAGCCACTCCCAGAACGGGAGGGCCTTCGTGTGCGGGTTGTCGACCCGGAAGAAGCGGACGCCGCGGGCGATCCAGAAGCGGAAGATGCCCTCGAGCGAGCGCCAGAGCTCGGGCCACTCCTCCGTCTCGAACTCGAAGGGGTGGATGTCCTGGTATTTCTTGGGCGGATTCTCGGCGTAACGAGCCGTGCCGTCGGCGCGGCGCGGGAACCAGCTCGGGTGCTCGTGGACCCAGGGGTGATCCGGCGAGGCCTGCAGGGCGATGTCGAGGGCGACGTCGATGCCGAGGCGCTCTGCGGCCTGGAAGAACCTGTCGAAATCGTCGAGGGTGCCGAGCGAGGGGTGCACCGCGGTATGCCCGCCCTCGGGGGCGCCGATGGCCCAGGGGCTGCCGACGTCGCCCTCCTCCGCGACGAGGGTGTTGTTTTTGCCTTTACGGTTCGTCTGGCCAATCGGGTGGATCGGCGGGAGGTAGAGCACGTCGAAGCCCATCTCGGCGACGTACGGCAATCGCGCCTCGGCGTCGGCGAAGGTGCCGTGGCGGCCCTCGGGGCCGAAGGAGCGGGGAAAGAGCTCGTACCAGGCGGAGAAGCGCGCCTTTTCAGGGTCGACGACGACCTCGAGGACGCCGGGATACCGCGAGGCGAGGCGTTTGTCGGGGTGGCGCGCGGCGGCCATGCAGAGGCCGCTGTCGAGCGCGAGCGTGATCCGCTCGGTGAGCGAGAGGGTGTGGTCACGCAGGCGCGCGGCGATGTCCGCGAGCGAGCGGGCGTCGTCGCCGGTCGCGTCCCTGGCGGCCTGTTCGAGGAGGGTCGCGCCGTCGAGGATGTCGACGGAGACGTCCTGGGCCGCCTCGACGCGTTTCTTCAGGTCGCGACGGAACGTGCCGTACCGGTCGATCCAGGCCTCGACGGTGTATTGCCAGAGGCCGAGCGTGTCGGGCGAAAACGAGGCGACGAAACGATCGGGCTCGGGGGTGGGCTCGAGCGGGACGGAGACCCAGGGCGGATCGGGGTCGCCCACGGACGGGGCCGGGCGATAGAGGAGCGCGCAGGCGAGGACGTCGTGTCCGTCCGCGTAGACGATGGCCGAGACGTCGATCTTGTCGCCGAGGATCCGCTTGATCGGGAAGCGCCCGCCGTCGATCTCGGGACGGACGCGCTCGATCTGCACACGCCGGCGGCCTTCTTCAGGGAGCTTGTCGAGATCCACCGAGGCGCTTCGATGCGCCTCGGTCGAGGGAGGTTGCTCGAGCGAGCGGACGGAAGCGAGGAAAGGTTGTCGCCAGGCCCGGGCCCGGGTAAAGGCGGACGTCGTGATCAAGGCGTCCCACGATCCGCGTCTGCGCGCTCGTATCCGCTCGTCGAGGCCGCTCCACGGCCTCCGGGCGGGCTCGGCGCTGGTTTGGCACGACCAACGATTGCTGGTGATCCAGGACGACGCGTTCTCCGTCGCGTGGGTCGATCCGGATTCGGGGGCGATGGAGCGCGTGACGCTCGCGGGCGGCGGCGAGGCCCTGCCCAAAGCGCAAAAACCAGATTTCGAGGCGGCGTTCGTCGGGCCGGGGCGCGCCGTGACGATCCTCGGGTCGGGCTCGGCGGAGACGCGGAGGTACAAGGCTTCGCTCGACCTCGACGCGGGCCGCGTGCACGTCGCGGACCTCGGCGCGCTCTTCGACGCGGTCGAGGCGAGGCTCGGGATCCGGCCGAACATCGAGGGCGCGGTGCTTTCCGGCGAGGTCTTGCGGCTCTTTCATCGCGGCGCGGGGGCCGGGGCGAGCGCGGTCGTGAACGTCGCGAAAAACGCGCTCGAGGGGCGCGGCGTGGAGCTCTTCGGGCAGGTGGTGTACGACCTCGGATTCGCGGGCGGCGTGCCGCTGCATTTCACGGACGCGACGGCGTTCGGGGGACGGACGCTTTACCTCGCGGTCGCGGAGGGCACGCCGAACGCGATCGACGACGGGCCGGTCGTGGGCGCCGCCGTGGGGTTTTTCGCCGGGGATCAGGCGAGGTATGCGCTCCTGGAGGAGCCGTCGGGGGAAGGCTCGTGCCGGAAGGTGGAGGGGATCACGCTCGATCCGGCGCGAAAGACGATATGGGCGGTGACCGATCCCGACGACCCCGAGCGGCCCGCGGAGCTCTGCGAGATCGGGCTGGAAGGGTTTTTCTGAGGTTCACCACTGACGAAGGCCGCCTCCGCGAGGAGACGACCGGGACGAGCTCTCGCCCTGCCCGCCCGCTGCACCGCCAAATTTCGCGCGGAACACCCCACAGCGCCGCGAAAGGACGTCGCTTTTTTGGAGCGCCCGCGCGGCCGGTGCAACATCACGGGCGCCCCATGTGGAGCTCGCTCGTCCGAACGGTCGTCCTCGCCTGCCTCCTCGCCCCCAGCGCCGGCTGTTCGCGCGAGGGCGTGGAGCTCGATACGTCGTTCCTGTCGCCGCCGAGCTCGACGGCGGAGGCACGCGTGCCGCTCGCCCTCGACTGCGACGATCTGCCCCCGCTCTCGCCCGAGGAAGCCGCTCGGCCACCGCTGTCCCCGCCGCGCCTGGAGAGGTCGACGCGGGGCGGAAAGGAGCCAGCCTGGAGCGCGTTGCCCGACGTGACGCTCGCCGATGCCGTCGCGGACAAGGTCGACGAGATCGACGAGGCGTACTTCCGGAGGACGGGCAAACACCTCACGGTGACGAGCGGGACGCGGGACGCGGCGAGGCAGGCGAAGGCCATGTACAAGATGCTGCGCCTCGGCGGCGATCCGATGCGGCTCTACCGGAACAAGGAGGCCGCGCGGGAGATCAAGCAGGCCTACGAGAGAGCGCGCGCGAAAGGCAAGGCGCCGGACGACGTGGTCGAGGCGATGTACGACGTGCTGCGGGCGCAGATCACGCGGGGCGTGTACATCTCGGCGCACCTGCGCGCCGGGGCGGTGGACGTGCGGAGCCGCGATATGTCGTCGAGGGACAAGAAGGCATTCGTCGCGGCCGTGAACGAGGCGAAAGGCGTGACGCTGCTCGAGGAGTCGGCGCCGCCGCATTGGCATTTGCAGGTCGATTGAGGAGGCCCTCGCGGGCATACCGAGCGGACGACCCCGGCCGCCGATGATACGCCTGCGGCCCGCTCGGGATCCATGGTAGGATCCGCAGCGGGGATGGAGAGCCGCACGCACACGGAGTCATGCGCGGGAGACACGCCGCCCGTGTCGGAGCGGCCCGCGCCCGCGCCGCCCGCGCCGCCCGCGAGCGCCCCCCCGCCGCTCGACGGCTTCATCAAGCATTACGAGATCGTACGCACGCTCGGCGTCGGTGGAATGGGGAGCGTGCTCCTCGCGCGGGACACGAAGCTCGGTCGGCTGGTCGCCATCAAGCTGCTCCACGACGACGGGCACGCGGGGGCGCGTCTCCTCGACGAGGCCCAGTTCACGGCTCGCGCGAGGCACGAGAACATCGTCGTGATCTACGAGATCGGCGCGGTCGACGGGCGCCCCTACATGGTCCTCGAATACCTCGAGGGACGCACGCTGCGCCGCGTGATCTCCTCGAGCCCAGGGGGCGAGGGCCGCGCGCTGCCGCGGGGGCTCACGCTCGATATCATGGCGTCCGTCGTCCGCGCGCTCGCCGCGGCCCACAAGAGCGGGATCGTCCACCGGGACCTCAAGCCGGAGAACATCATGCTGCTCGACGCCGGGCAGGTGAAGGTCCTCGATTTCGGCATCGCGAGGCCCGCAGGGGCCGATGAGCGGCGGCGGCGCGAAGGGACACGCGCCTACATGTCGCCAGAGCAATGGCGCGGCGACGAGATCGACGCGCGCAGCGATCTCTGGGCCGCGGGCGTCATCCTGTACGAGCTGCTCGCCGGCGCGCACCCGCTCGCGCCGCTCACGGCGGGTCGGCTCGCGCAGGTCACCGATCGGGAGACGCCGATGCCGCGCCTCGCCGACGCTCGGCCGGAGCTCGCGGGGCTCTCGAAGATCGTCGAGCGTTGCCTGCGCAAAAAAAAGGAGGAGCGGTTCGCCTCGGCGGACGAGCTCCTCGCGGCCCTCGAGCCATGGATCACGCGCTCCCGAGCCCCGTCGATCGCCGAAGGGGTTTGTCCCTTCGCGGGGCTCGCCGCATTCCAGGAGTCGGACGCGGACCACTTCTTCGGCCGCGAGCGCGACGTCGTCGCCGTCCTGGGAACGCTCGGTCGTCAGGCGCTCGTCGCCGTGGCCGGGCCCTCGGGCGCAGGGAAATCGTCGTTCGTGCGCGCCGGCGTGATCCCCGCGCTCCGGCGCAGCGGCGAGGACTGGGATGTCCTCTGGGTTCGTCCGGGCCGCGCGCCCCTCGCGGCGCTGCGCGAGGCCCTCGCGCCCGAGGCCGTCGACGGAGATCTCGGTGAAAAGCCGGCCCTCTTCGGGGCGCTGCTCCGCGCGTGGTGCCGCGCCAAGGGCTCGTCCTCGCGCCTCCTCGTATTCGTCGATCAACTGGAGGAGCTCCATACCCTGGCCCCGGACGCGGCCGAGCGAGCCGCCTTCCTCGCCTGCCTGCTCGGCGCAGCGGACGACGCTTCGTCGCCGTTGCGCGTCGTCGTCTGTGTCCGCTCGGATTACCTCGATCGTATCGCCGAGGATCGCCCTTTCATGGCGCAGGTCGGCGCCGGGCTCTTCTTCTTGCCGCCCGTGGGCGAAGAGGGCCTGCGCGAGGCATTGACGCAGCCGGTGATGGCCGCGGGATATCGATTCGAGAGCGAGGTGATGATCGCCGACATGCTGGAGGAGCTGTCCCGCGCGAAGAGCCCGCTCCCGCTCCTGCAATTCTCGGCCACGGCGCTCTGGGAGGCGCGCGACAGGCAGCAAAAAATGCTCACGCGCGTGGCCTACGAGAGGATGGGCGGCGTCGGCGGCGCCCTCGCCAGACACGCCGACGAGGTCGTCTCGGGGCTTTCGGCGCCCGACCAGAGGCTTTGCCGCGCCATCGCCCTGCGCCTCGTCACGCCGGAGCGAACACGCGCGATCACGACCCTCCGCGAGCTCGTGGCGCTCGGCGAGGAGCCCGCCGCGGTGGAGGCGATCGTGTCGCGCCTCGTGGCCGCGAGGCTCTTGCTCGTGGATACGGACGCCGAGCAGGGGAGCGCGAAGGTCGAGCTCGTGCACGAGGCGCTGATCGAGCGCTGGCCGACGCTCTCGCGCTGGCTCGACGAGAATGCGGGAGACGCGCGTCTCCTCTCGCGCCTGCGCGCCGTCGCCTCGCAATGGCACGCCGACGGCGAGCCCACGGGGATGCTCTGGCGTGATCGCGCGGCGGAGGAGGCGCGCGCCTTTCTGGAGCGGCACCGGCGCGCCCCGGCCGAGGCGCCCGGCGCGCGGATCGGGCCGCTCGAGGAGCGGTATCTGCGCGCGGTGATCAGCCTCGCCGACCAGGACCGGCGGAGGCGGAATCGGACGCTCGCGGGCGCGTTCGCGCTCGTCTGCGCCGTCGCGGGCGTGGTGCTCGTCCTCGGGCTCGACGCGCGGACGCAGGCGCGGAGGGCGGACGAGGAGGCGGCGCGGGTCCGCGAGCAAAACGCCGAGCTCGCCCTCCAGGCGCTCCGGGGTCGCAATGCGACGCGTATCCTGGCCGCGAGAAAACGCGAGGACGATCCCACCGTCGCGCTCGCGCTCCTGCGGGAAATCGAGCCCCCCGACCTGCCCCGAGAGTGGCCCGAGCTCGTGAGCGCCGCGCTCTCGACCGGCGTCGCGCGCGACGTGTGGCGAACCTCGCCCACCCGCGTCGCGTATGCGGCCGTCACGAGCCCCGACGGCACGCGTATCGCCGTGGCGATGGATGACCACACCACCCGGATCCTGGGCGACGATCTCGTGGAGCGCGCTCTCTTGCGCGGGCACGAGAAGCTCGTCTGGTCCGTCGATTGGAGCCCGGACGGCGCGCGGGTCGTCACGGCGTCGTTCGACGGCACCGCGCGGATATGGTTCGCCGACGGGTCCGGGGAGCCGCTCGTCCTGCGCGGGCACGGGGACATGGTGAACACCGCGCGGATGAGCCCGGATGGTCGGCGCGTCGTGACGGCGTCCGACGACAGGACGTCACGGGTATGGAGCGCGGACGACGGGCGAGAGCTGCTCGTATTGCGGCACGAGACGGAGGTGCAGTCCGCCGCGTGGAGCCCGGACGGCGAGCGAATCGTCACGGCCTCCCTGGACGGGGTGGCGCGCGTATGGAACACGAATGGCAAAGGCGAGCCGACGCTCCTCCGCGGGCATTCGGACATGGTCGTCGCGGCGAGCTTTCACCCGGATGGTACGCGTATCGCGACGGCGGGCCGGGATCGGACGGTGCGCGTGTGGAGCGCGCAGGGCGCCGAGCTCCTCGTCTTGCGTGGCCACGAGGAGAAGGTCTTGAGCGTCGCCTGGAGCCCCGACGGCGCGCGCCTCGCCTCGGCGTCCAAGGACAAGACGGCGCGTGTCTGGCGCGCCGACGGCCGGGGCAGCCCGATTGTCCTGCGCGGCCACGGGCACTGGGTGTATACCGCGACCTTCAGCCCGGACGGGGAGCGAATCGTCACGACCTCGCTCGACGGCACGCAGCGCCGCTTTCACCTGGGTGACATCGTCGCGCCGACGTTGCTCCGGGGTCACGAGGACACGATTCGCGGGCTGGTCTTCAGCCCGGATGGGAAGCGCATCGCCACGGCCTCGTTTGATGGGACCACGCGGATATGGAACGCGGACGGCGCCGGCGAGAGCGAGGTCTTGCGCGGCCATTCCAGCGAGGTCCGTTTCGTCCGGTGGAGCCCCGACGGCGCGCGCCTCGCCACGGCGTCCGAAGACAAGACCGCGCGGGTATGGACCGTGGACGGCTCCGCCGCGCCCATCGTCCTCCGCGCTCCGGGCGGCGCGTTTCAGATGCTCGACTGGAGCCCCGACGGGGAGCGCCTCGTCACGGCGTCCCTCGACGGCACGATAGGATTGTGGAGCAAGCGCGGCGTCGAGCTCGGGAGCGTGACGAAACGGACGCGCGACGAGTTCAAGTGGATTCGCGCCTTCTTCGATCCGTCGGGGAAGCGCGTCCTCGTCATGGATACCACCGACAGCACGGTCTGGCTCTGGGACGTCGACGAGCGCGGAGAGCTCTCCCCGCTCGGCCACCACGAGAGCACCGTACGATTCGCGAAATGGAGCCCGGACGGCTCGCGGGTCCTCACGATATCGAACGAGGGCGTCGCTCGGATCTGGGATACCCGCGGGGAAGCGCCGCCCGTCGAGATCCGAGGGCCCAAGGCCATCTTCAATGGGTTCTTCGGGCCGGACGGGCGTCGCCTGATCCTCGCCTTCGCGGACGGCACCCTGCGGCCGTGGAGCGGCGATGGCCTCGGCGCGCCGATCGCCGCGGGCGCGCCGGAGGAAGGGGGCATCAACGGCAGCTTCAGCGTGGATGGCAGCCGGGTCCTGACGTCGGCGCTCGACGGGAAGGTGCGCGTGCGGAACGTTGACGGATCCGGGGCGCCCTTCGTGCTCGAGAGCGCCACGCTCGCCCTGAGCAATGCGACCTGGAGCCCCGGCGGCGATCGTATCGCGGTCCATTACGAGGACAAGTTTGCCTGGGTATGGCCCGACGTGCGCCCCTTCTCCGGCCCCGACGACGCGCGGCTCTGGACCGCCACGTCGTATTGCACCCCGCCCGCGCTCCGCGTCGAGCTCCTCGGCGTCACGGAGGCCGAGGCGCGCGAGGGGGAGGAGGCGTGCCGTCGCCGCGTCGCGATCACGTCGACGAGCGACACCACGCGGCGGGGGAGTCGCGCTATCATCGCGCCACCATGAACCAGCCGGTCACCATGACCGAGGAGCTACCCGAGCACGAGCTGAGCGCGCGCTCTCACCGGCTCCCCTTTCTCTTCGTCGTGATGCATTGTGACAACCCGTCCCTCGGCGGGGCGCGATACTGTCTTTCCGGGGTCGACGGGATCACGATCGGGCGCGGACCTTCGCGCGAGGTGTCACGCGTCGACGAGGGGGGCGCGCGGACGCTCGTGCTGCGCCTCCCCTCGCCGAGCGTCTCGAAGGCGCACGCGCGCCTCGTTCGCAAGGGCGCCGCGTGGTTCCTCGAGGACCTCGGCTCCAAGAATGGCTCGTGCGTGAACGGGGAGCGTGTCTCTCGCGCGCCCATTCAGGACGGGGACCTCATCGAGGTAGGCTCGGTCGTGCTGCGTCATCGCGCCGCCTTGCCTGTGTCCGGCGACGAGGCGCTCGATCTCGACAGCGCGTCTCGCGCCCCGGAGGTGACGGGGTACATGAGCCTCGATCCTGCCATTGCCACGGACCTCGCGGCGCTCGCTCGTGTCGCGCGTTTGCCGATCACGACCCTGCTCCTCGGCGAGACGGGCACGGGCAAGGAGGTCCTCGCCAAAGGAATGCACGCGCTCTCGGGCCGGCGAGGTCCGTTCGTCGCGGTCAATTGTGGCGCATTGCCCTCGTCGCTCCTGGAGAGCCAGCTCTTCGGCCACGTCCGGGGCTCGTTCACCGGCGCGCAGCGGGACGAGCCGGGTTATATCCGCAGCGCGGAGGGGGGGACCTTGTTCCTCGACGAGATCGGCGACATGCCATTACACGCGCAGGCGGCGCTCCTGCGCGTCCTCCAGGAGCGCGAGGTCGTGCCCGTGGGCGGCGCGCGCCCGACACGCGTGGACGTGCGCGTCATCGCGGCGACGAACCAGCCGCTCGATACGCTCTGCCTCGAGGGCGAGTTCCGGACGGACCTCCTGGCGCGCCTCTCGGGGTATCAGCATACGCTGCCGCCGCTCCGCGAGCGCATCGAGGACCTCGGGCTCTTGATCGGCGACCTCCTGCGGCGTTCGAATATCCCTGGCGCTCCCTCGGCCCGATTGAGCGTCCGTGTGGCTCGGCGGTTGCTCTCGCATACGTGGCCGCTCAACATCCGGGAGCTCGAGAACGTGCTCACGGTCGCCGTGGCGCTCGCCGAAGGGGGCGTGGTGGAGCTGTCGAACCTGCCGGAGAGCGTCACGACGGCGCCGGTGCAGCTCGCGCCGAGCGGCGGCCTGTCCTCGAGCCCCGGCGAGCTCCGCGAGCAGCTCGTATCGCTGCTCCAGAAGCACCAGGGCAACGTGAGCTCGGTGGCGCGCGTCACGGGGAAGTCACGGATGCAGATTCACCGGTGGATGCAGAAATTCGGTATCCATCCGGACGATTTCCGCGGGTGAGGGGAGCGCGCGGCGGCGCCGGCTGTACCTGAGACAGCCATGTGACGTCACTGGTACACCCGACGGCCGCCACGAAGCGAACGAGGAGCCGCTGTTTCCTCGTGGGTTTGCTTCGATCCCGGCGTGGTATGCGGCTTGCGATTGTCGAATCGCATGAGCGTTCGACGAGCATCCGCAATCTTCCTCACGGGCCTCTTCCTTCTCACGGCTTGCAGTGACGGCGGCAACCAGAACCCGCCTCCGACCGGCGGCGGCGGCAGCGGCGGCAGCGGCGGCAGCGGCGGCAGCGGCGGCGGGCCGGGCATTCAGATCGAGAAACCAGAAAATGCCATCGAGGGTCAATACATCTTCGCGCTCGACGGCGCGGCGGTGACGCCGGACATGGTCCAGACGGTGGCCGAGGCGCTCGCCGCCGCGCAGGGTGGCAAGCTGCTCGAGACCTACAATGGCGTCATGACGGGCTTCATGGCGAACGGCCTCGACGACGAGAAGGCCCTCGCCATCGCGAAGGATCCGCGCGTCAAGGGGATCATGCAGGACTGCGTGTACGAGCTCAGCGAGGTGCAGGGTGATGCCCCGTGGGGCCTCGACCGCATCGACCAGACGACGCCCACGCTCGACAAGAACTTCATCTACAATGCAGGCAACGGCGCGGGCGTCTACGTCTACGTCATCGACACGGGCATTCGCAGGACACACGAGGAGTTCGGGGACCGCGCGATCTTCGGCATGTCTTCGGTCGCGGACGGGTTCGAGGAGACGGATTGCCAGGGGCACGGCACGCATGTCGCCGGCATCGTCGCGGGCAAGACGTACGGGGTCGCCAAGGGCGCGAACGTGGTCTCGGTGCGCACCTTCGGCTGCAGTGGCTCGAGCAGCGCCGGTTACGTGATGAAGGGCATCGACGCGATCACGGCGGGGGGCAAGAAGCCCGCGGTGGTGAACATGAGCCTCGCCGGCCCTGCGAACAGCATGGTGGACGACGCGATCCGATTCTCGATGAAGCAGGGATTCGTGTACGTGGTCGCGGCGGGCAACTCCAACAAGGACGCTTGCCTGCTCAGCCCGGCGCGGATCCCCGAGGTGATCACGGTCGGCGCCACGGACGACACGGATAGCCGCGCGCCCTTCTCGAACTGGGGCTCGTGCGTGGACATCTTCGCGCCCGGCGTCGACATCGACTCCGCCTCGAAGACGTCGGATACGACCGTCGCTACCGGCAGCGGCACCTCCCAGGCGGCGCCCTTCGTCGCGGGCGTGGTGGCCCTTTACATGGCGCAGAACCCCGCGGCCACGCAGGCCGAGGTGAACGCGGCGCTGCTCGGCGGCGCGACGACGGATCTGGTGAAGGATCCCATGGGCTCGACGAACAAGCTGCTTTATTCGCGCTTCATGGAGCCGAAGACCGGGTTTCAGGATACGAAGATCTGGGCCAACCATGCGGTGGGCAACCCTCCCGATTGGCTCTGGCAGAGCATCCGTTACGCGGACGCGAATGGCGATGGCCTCGACGACCTTTGCATGCTCATCGGCGCTGACATCGACTGCCTGACGAGCGACGGATCGGGCAGCTTCCTGGAACAGGTGGCCGTCAGCGTGCCATTCCCGGACCAATACTGGGCCGTCCCCAACGTCGTGGCGACGATACGGCACCCGGACCTCAACGGGGACAAGAGGGCCGACGTCTGCTGGCGCAGCCCGAGCGGCATCTTGTGCGGCCTGTCCGTCGGCGCGGCGTTCGACCTGAAGCAATGGGACACCTATTACGCCGACTCCAGCGTCTGGGACGACGCTCCGGCGTACTGGGGCACGATCCAGTACCCCGATCTGAACGGCGACGGCATGGCCGACGTCTGCGGTCGCGCGGCGAACGGAATCGTCTGCGAGCTGTCGACGGGTACGTCCTTCGGGGCGCCGGTGACATGGGATACGTTCTTCTCCGATCCCAATGGCTTCGCCGTGGCCGACAATCTCTGGGGGACCATTCGCTTCCCGGACGTGAACGGCGACGGGAGGGCCGACGTTTGCGGCCGTCACCCGGCAGGCATTCATTGCGCTCTGTCGAACGGCACGGGGTTCGTCGACATGAAGCTGTGGGAGGGCTACTTCACGAACGACGGGCCCTGGGATGACAGCCCCGCCTACTGGCAGACCATTCAATACGCCGACATCAACGGCGACAAGAAGATGGACGTCTGCGGTCGCGCGGTGAACGGAATCGTCTGCGAGCTGTCGACGGGAACCTCGTTCGGACCACCGGAGACGTGGGAGCCGAACTTCTCCGACGCGGCCGGCTGGGCGGGCGTGCCTTCGCACTGGGGGACGATCAGCTTCGCCGACCTGAACGGCGACGGGAAGGCTGACGTCTGTGGGCGCGCGACCGCGGGCGTCGTCTGTGGATTGTCGACGGGCACGTCCTTCGCCCCCGCGACGATGTGGGAGCCGAGCTTCAGCGACGCGAGCGGCTGGGCGGGCATGGCCTCGCACTACGGGACGATCCGCTACCCGGATCTGAACGGCGACGGCAAGGCGGACCTCTGCGGACGCAGCGTCTCCGGCATCGCCTGCGGGACGGCGCCCTGAGCCAGCGAGCGCCCCTCCCCGGGCGCTCGTTTCCCCCTGCCTGAAGGCTCAGCCGATCCCGGCCGCCCATTCCGCGATTTCTCGCCAGATCGAACCCGATCGCGCATCCGTCACGAGCCCCATGTGATCCGGCGCCCGCCCTCCGTGCTCGGCGTTCGTCACGATCCGCAGCCTCTTCTGCGGGCTGCCGATCCGCGCGAAGAAACACGCGACGGATTCCGGGTGCGCGAGCAGCTTGTCGCCCTCGCTCGCCACCGCGAAGACCGGGAGGGTGACGCGCGTGAGCGCCTCGGCGTAATCGTACCGATCGTCGACGCTCCCGTACCGATCCGAGGACCACACCTTCCAGAACTGGCGGATGTACGGGAGCGCCACGGCGTCCGAGCCCAGGCCGAGTGGTTTGGGGTCAAAGTATCCAACGGCCTCTGCCACGCCGAGCCAGGTCCGGAGCGTGGCCGCCTTCGCCGCGCGGCGCGTCAGGCTCGGTTCGTCCGAAGGGAACCAGAAATTCCCCGCGATCGAGGCGACCGCGTCGGGCGCCCTGTCCGGAAAAACGCCCGCCGAGGCCAGCGCCGCGTGCGCGCCGAGGCTGTGACCGACGACGATCACCCGTTTGCCCGGGAACAGAGAACGGGCGAGCGCGACCGCCGTCGGGACGTCGTGGAGCACGCAATCGTCGTACGTGTACCGCGCGCCGTCCCGCGCCGACGGGCCGCTCTCGCCGTGGCCGCGCAGATCGAGCGAGACCACCGAGAGCCCGGCCCGCGCGAGCGCCGCGCCGAGGCCCGCGCCGCGTGGTTTGTCCATGCTCCTGCGGCTGGCCATCATCGCGTGCAGCAAGAGCGCCACCACAGGCCGAGGGCCTTCGGCGAGCACCTCGCCGCGCAAGAGCCAGCCGTCGTCGGTCCGAGCTGTGACGGGCCCGATTGCGATCATGGTCACAAGGCTACCACGCGCCGAAACGTCCGCTACAGTTGCGCGCCATGCTGGACGAACCGCCCATCGCCCTGTTCGCCGCGCAGCCCGGCGTCACGCCGGGGTGGGTGATCCGCAACCTCCCGACCTGGGCCTACACGAAGTCGGTCTACGGCGTGGCCGCCTGGCAGTGGGTCGCGTTGCCGGTCGCGTTCGGGTTGTCGATGCTGACCGGGGCGCTGCTCTCTGCGATCTTCGTGCGCCTCGCCTCGCCGATCGCGCGGCGCACGGCGACGACCTGGGACGACGAGCTGCTCGTCGCGCTGCGTGGCCCCGCGACGCTTTTCCTCGGGACGACGGCGTTCTGGTCGGTCGAGCCGGCGATCGCGCTCCGCCGCGCGGCGAGCGAGGTGGTCGGCCGCGGCGTCGACGCGTTGCTCGTCATGAGCCTCCTGTGGGGGCTCTTTGGCCTGCTCGACGTGCTCGCCGATCGCGTGGGCCGGCGCATCGCGAAGGCGGGCGACGCGAAGGATCGTGGCGGAGCGCTGTCGCTCGTCGCGATCACCACGAAGGCGGCGAAGGTCCTGCTCGTGATCTTCGGGTTCATCGTGGTGCTCGGTCAGCTCGGGCTGAAGGTCTCGGGCATCATCGCGGGCCTCGGGATCGGCGGCATCGCGGTCGCGCTCGCGAGCCAGAAGACGCTCGAGAACCTCTTCGGCTCGTTCACGATCGGCGTGGACCGGCCGCTGCACATCGGAGATTTCGTCAAGGTCGACGACCTCGTGGGCACGGTGGAGCAGGTGGGCCTGCGCTCGACGCGCTTCCGCACGCTCGACCGGACGCTCGTGACCATGCCGAACGGGCGGCTCTCGGAGATGCGGATCGAGAACTACAGCGTCCGCGACAGGCTGCGGCTCTACCAGAAGTTCGGCCTCGCGTATTCGACGAGCCCCGCGGTGGTGCGGCAGATCGTCGAGGAGATGCGGGGCTTCCTCGCCGAGCGGCCCTCCATCTACCCCGACGCGATCCACGTGAACTTCGTTGGCCTCGGCGACTCGACGCTGACGATCGAGGTGATGGCGTGGGTCGAGACGCGCGAGTGGACGGAGTTCCTCACGTGGCGGGAGGAGACGCTGCTCGGGTTGATGGAGATCGTCGAGAAAAACGGCGCTTCCTTCGCGTTTCCGACGCAGACGATCCACGTGTCGTCCCATCCGTCCCCCGTGCAGCCGGGCGCGGTCGGAGCGCCACGGCGGTCGTGAGGCTTTACAGCGCGACCGTTCTGAAGGATACGAGACAAAAGTAGAAGAGAGTCCAGAGGAGGAGGCCCCGTGGCAAGCTGGCGAGACGAGCTCATCGAGGCAGCGAAGACCAAGGCGGAGCGCGACGCGGAGGAGCAGGAACGGCATCGGAAGCGGGTGCAAGAGGCGCTCCACACGGCCGAAACTGCGCTCTCGCTGGGCGCCGAGGCGCTGCGCTTCACCCGCGATCGGCTACGCGACAAGGGGCAACCGCCGACGCTCGCGGAGCAGGCGGACGACTACAAGCTCACGCTCGGCGATTTCAGCCTGCGCGTGGAGCTCGCCCGGGACGCGGCCGTCGTGCGCGTGACCTTCGGCGACGGCAAGCCGCGCGAGTTCGACTTCGCCAAGGACCGGCACATCGCGCCCGCCGACGTGGAGGAGTACATCGGCCGCCGCGCCGTCGAGCTCGTACGAACGGCCCAGAAGACATCACCCTGGTGATCACGCGGGCGAGTTCGTGGTAGAGGCGTGGCTGTGAAGCCGACCCTCTCGCGCCTGCGCGGGCGCCTCGCGATCTCCGCGTCGATCCTCGCCCTGCTCGTCGCTTGCGGCCCCGCCGCCGAGCCCGTCACTCCGCCGCCGCCCGTCCCGCCGGAGCTCTCCGCTTCTCCGGCGCCGATCCAGGAGAACCCGATCGAGACGGGGGATCCGCAGCGGATCGCAGCGGACGTCAAGCAACTCGCGTCGGACGAGTTCGCGGGTCGAGGCACGGGCGACGCGGGGTCGAAGCTCGCGGCCGAGCACGTGGAGAAGCGCTTCCGCGAGCTCGGGCTCGAGCCGTTCGGAGACGCGGAAGGAAACACGAGGAGCTTCAAGCAGAAGTTCTCCGCGCGCGTCGGCGCGAAGGTGGAAGCGCCTTCGCTCGCGCTCGCGAAGAAGGGGCAGAAGGCCTCGAAGTCACCCGCGCCGGCCGACATGATCACGGCCGAGGGCGCGCAGACGGGCGAGGCGAAGGGCGAGGTCGTGTTCGTGGGGCACGGCGTGACGGCGCTCGCGGCGTCGTGGGACGACTACGCCGGCAAGGACATCGAAGGGAAGGTGGCGCTGATCCTCGACGGCGCGCCGAAGCCCGCGTCGGGCGGCAAGAACGCCGAGGCGCTGCGCGACTTCAAGAGCGTGCGCTACAAGCTGCGCACGGCGCGCGAGCACAAGGCCGTCGCGGCGATCGTGGTGACGGACGGCGAGGAGCTGCCCGCGGCGCCGGAGAACGCGAGCGGGATGGGCATCCCGGCCGTGGTGATCAAGCGGAGCGCGGCGAAGGCGTTGTTCCCGGCGATCAAGTGGGACGACGCGGCGGTGAGCGCGCCGAAGGCCGCGACGAAGCCGAAGGCGCTCGCCGGCGCGGAGGTGACGGTGGCGACGCGGATCGAGCCGACACACGCGGACGCGTGGAACGTGGTGGCGCGTCTGCCGGCCCGCGCAGGATCGAAGACGGCCGAGGAGTACGTGGTGATCGGCGCGCACTACGATCACCTGGGCAAGGGCGGCACGTCGCACTCGCGCGCGCCGGGCTCGCGCGAGATCCACCACGGCGCGGACGACAACGCCTCGGGGACGGCGCTCCTGCTCGACGTGGCGCGGCGCTTCTCGAAGCTCACCGAGCGGTCTTCGCGCAGCATCGTGTTCATCGCGTTCGGGGCCGAGGAGCTCGGCACGCTCGGCTCGCGGCACTGGGTGGAGCACCCGCCCGTGCCGATGGGCGCGGTGACGGCGATGATCAACGCGGACATGGTCGGTCGGATGCGTGATCGGACGCTGGTCGTCGACGGTACGGGGACGGCGGCGGCGTGGCCGGAGCTCGTCAAGGCGGCGAACGCGGGGCTCGAGCTCTCGCTGAAGCTCGGCGCGGAGGGCTTCGGCGCGAGTGATCACGCCGCGTTCACGGCGGCGCGTGTGCCCGTGGCGTTCCTGTTCACGGGCGTGCACGACGACTACCACAAGCCGAGCGACACGGCGGACAAGGTCGACGTGGGCGGCATCGACCTCACCGCGACGCTCGCCGCGCGGCTGACGAAGGCCCTGGCGGATCGGCCGGAGCGGCTCGTGTTCGTCGAGGCGAAGGCGGAGAAGGATCCGCACAAGGCCGGCGCGGGCGCGCGTGGTTTCCGCGTCGCGCTCGGCTCGATCCCGGACTATGCGTGGCAGGGCAAGGGCGTGAAGCTCACGGGCGTGCGTCCGGACGCGCCGGCGGCGCGCGCGGGCATGCGAGCGGGCGACATCATCGTGAAGCTCGACAAGCACGAGATCACGAACGTGCACGACTACGTCTTCGCGCTCGGCGATCTCGAGCCGGGGCGCGAGATCACGGTCGAGGTCGAGCGCGACGGCAAGCGCGTGGCGTTGAAGCTCATCCCCGCCCCGGGCCGATGAGCGAGCGAATCGAGAGCCCGTCGAGGCTGGGCCTCGGCCTCGTGTTTTGCGCCCTGCTCGCCGGCTCTGCGACGGCGCCGGCCTGCTCGAACCAGTCGACGCCTCCCGGGCCCGACGCGGCGCCATCCGACGCGGCCGCCGAAGCTGCCGAGGCGGCGGCGGAGTTCGACGCGGCGATGGCGGACGCGGCTGCGGATGCGGCTGCGGATGCGGATGCCGACGCTGTCGCGGACGCGGCTGCGGCGTTGCCTGGGACGAGCGAGGGTTGTCCGGGGGACATGCTGCTCGTGGCCGGCGAGTATTGCCCGCTCGTGCAGCAGAAGTGCCTCGAGTTCCACGAGGAGTACGAGAAGGACCAGGCGCGGAAGAAAAAAGAGGGGGCCGGCGCGAGCACGGTGAGTGATCGCTGTCTGCGGTACGAGGAGCCCTCGGTGTGCCTTTCGAAGAAGCGCACGCCGATGCGGTTCTGCATGGACCGATATGAATGGCCGAACCAGAAGGGCGAGGTCCCGGCGCTCCTGGTCTCGTGGGGCGACGCGCAGAAGCTCTGCGAGGCGAAGGGAAAGCGGCTCTGCACGGAGGCCGAGTTCAATTTCGCCTGCGAGGGCGAGGCGATGCTCCCGTACACGTACGGCTACGTGCGTGACCCGGCGGTGTGCAACATCGACAAACCTTATCGCAAGCGTGAAAAGTCGCTCGTCAAGTACGAGCGATGCATGAAGCGCCCGGCGTGCAAGGCGGAGCTCGAGCGGCTCGACCAGCGCTTGCCGGCGGGCTCGATGCCGCGCTGCGTGTCGCCGTTCGGGGTCTACGATCTGAACGGCAACATCAACGAATGGGTGGTGCGGCCGAAGCAGAAATACCCGAACCGGAGCGGCCTGAAGGGCGGCTGGTGGGGCCCGGTGCGAAACCGGTGCCGGCCGACGGTGGGGTTCCACAAGGAAGACGATTACGGCTACGAGGAGGGGTTCCGCTGCTGCAAGGAGGCGGAGGGGACGTGAGGCGGGGGGAGCGGGCTTCAGTGCCCGTTCGTCGCGGCGAGCCAGGTGGCGAGGTCCTCGGGGGATAGGTCGAGGACGACGTCGCCGAGCCGCTCGGCGCCTTGCTGGTGGAGCCGCTCGGCCAGCGTGGCACGTTCGTGCGGCGTGAGGGGGCGGCGGAGGCGGCGTTCGAACAGATGGGCGAGCGGGGCGAGGCCCTGCTGGAGGCCTTGCTCGAGGCCTTGCTCGCGTCCTTCCTCGCGTCCCTTCTGCCGTCCCTCTTCCAACCCTTCCCTGAATATCCAGTTGTTCATGACCAGCTCCCTGGGCAACAAAGTTCTTATCACACTTCGGAGTCCTCGGCCTCGCTGATCGGCTTCCGCGAGGACCGCCATCGCCACGCCGAGCTCCTCGAACGCCTCGGACGATACACGAGCCCGGAGCTCGTCCACGACCCGGCGAATGTGGGGCTCGTCCGCATCCGCCGCGAGCGGCGTGAAGATGAGCCAGAACGGTCCGCGCGCCGCGAGCTCGGCGACGGTCCGCTGATACACCGGCTCGATACGAAAATGCACCCCGGAGAATGGTGTGTCCGGGGGCGAGAGGCGGTACGAGCCATGCGTCGGCCAGGGCTCGGCCCGACCCCCCAGGAGCACGACCACGCTCTCGATGGGCGGCACGAGCTGCGAGCCCGCTCGTTTCTCGGCCGCCACCGCGAGCGCCATCAGCGTTTGGTACTCGTAGCTCCGGAACGGCATGTTGGCCGGCATGTCGCCCTGCCATTCGAGGTGGATCAACCTTCGTTCGCCCTTCACCTGCACGTCGAGCGTGCGGTCGAGCTCGCGATGGCGCGAGGCGACCTGCGTCTCGAGCACGGTCGCCGAAAGCGGGCCCTCCACGCCGAGCAAGCCGCGGGCCATCCTCGGGAAACCGGTGCGAGACGTGGCGGAGGATCAGGTCGACGCTGTCTTGTTCTTCCACGGAATCGGTCATCGAACCTCCTTCCAGGAGCGGCGACGCGATGCATACGTTTGTCGCGGGGGCGCAGTCAAGAAAAACGTTTGTCAAAAAAGCACCACCGACATGTCGAATTCGTGAAATGAAAGGCCACGTCGACACACGCGCCCCGTCGTCCGAGGGCCGTAGCCGAGCTTCGCCGGCCCGTGACCGGTCGAGGCTTCGCCGTTTTGTAGCACGATGGCGACAAGTCGTGCCACGATGCAGACCTGTCCGGGCCTTGACGCCCGTGGAAGGACCATCGTTCATGACCATTCGATCACTTCGTGGAGCCGTGATCGGCTCGTTCGCCCTTGCTTTGTCTCTCGCAGGTTGTGGAGGTGGTGACGAGCCGCCGGCGTCCACGCCGCCGGTCGCCGAGGAGCCCAACAAGGGCGTTCCGTATCTCGGCGTCGACGGGGCGTATACGAGCGACCCCCTGGCCGTGGAATGCGCGAACGACCCCCGGAACCCGGGGCGCGTCGTCTTCGACAAGCAGGAGCGCATGTCGTTTTACCAGGACGCCGAGGGCACGATGCCCCTCGCCGAGGGGTGCACCTACGAATACAAGGGATTCGAGCCGGATCCCCATTACTTCCCGGAGTCCCCGTCGTCCGTGTGGCTCGTGTTCGAGCGATCCGCGGGGGACGCCGCGTGCGACGCGTTCACGCACGTCATCCTCCGGCCTCCTCACGGCGACGGCGCGGTCAAGCACATGCATATGCGGTACGGCGACGGCTCGACCACGGCGAAGGCCCTCCTCGACATGAGCGTCGGCGATCACGAAGACAGCGACGATTGCAACCCGTGGTGGAGCGTCTACTGCACCGCCGGGGCCGAGGGGTGCGATCTGTAACTCCCGTTGCTTCGCCGGTCCGTGACCGAGCTTCGCCGGTCCGTGAAGAAGCTCCGCCGGTAACTTAGCTTCCTTCCCTGGCGCCTGGCCGACCTTCGCGGCTCGGTCTCCGAGCTTCGCCGCGCCCTGGCCGACCTTCGCGCCGACGTCCCCGACCTTCGCCGCCGCCTGCCGAGGCTTCGCCGTTCGCCTCCCAACCTTCGCGCGCACGTCGCCCTTGCACGTCCGGCTCGCCCGGTTGTAAGGTCGCCTCGTTGACTGCCACCCCAGACGTAGGAGGTTCTCCGTGTCCATTGATTACGAGCGCTTCGCGCGTGTCGTCGCCCGCTCCATCGAAATTGCCCATGAGCCCGACGCCAACCCCGTCGTCGTCGCGGTCTTCAACGAGACGCTCGCCGAACCCGCGACCGCGTACCTCGCCACCGAGCAAGCCGTCGCGAATGCGATGACGGCGTTTGCCAAGGAGAACCGGGAGGCGCTCGATGCGCTCGCCAGCCTGGATGGTCCTTATCGCGTCGCCCGCTCCGCGCTGCTCGCCGTCCTGCCGGACACGAAGCTGCCCGATACCCTGAAATCGCAGCCGACCGACACGGACCAGCTCAAGGCGATCGAGAGGCTCGTCGATCTCATCGACGATCACGTGGGCAAAGCGTGGGCGGACGCGCTCCTCGATGGCGAGTTCGGCCAGAAGGCGCCCAAGGCCGTCAAGGAGATCACGGAGTCCATTGTCGCGAACAAGGCGCTCTCGAAGGCGCAGACAGCACGCGCCCAGGCCTACGGGCCCACGTACGAGAAGTACCTCGCCTTCAAGCGGGTCGTCCGGAACGCGTATGGGCCAGGGTCGAAGCAGTACCGGAGGATCCACCTCCGGGCTTCGCCGGGGACGGCCGAGAAGGAGGCGGGGGAGGCGTAGACGGAAGCACACCCCCGCCTCTCGAACGTGTTTTCCGCCGCCCTCGTCTCCGCTACGCTGCGGGTATGGGCCGAGGACATCGCGGGGTTCTGGGGTTGCTCTTCGTCGCGGCCTGCGGCGGGAGCCAGGCGGACGGTTCACCCCCGACGGTCGAGGGCGGCAACGCGTACGGGCCCGCGCCAGGACAAGCGCCCGTCGCAGGGCAGCAGGCGACGTACGGCACCACGCCCGTAGGCCAGCCCGCGGGCGCGCAGGTCGCCCCGCAGACGCCTCCGCCGAGCCCGCTCTCGCCCCTCTGCACCGAGGCCACCGCGATCGTGTGCGGCGGCCATCGCTGCAATGCGCAGGTCGGAAGGTGCGCGATGCCTTGCGGCTCGGCGCAGGATTGTAATCCGGGGTTCTCGTGCCTGGGGGCGGGCGGGCCGACGGCGATCTGCGTGCCGGGCGGGCCTTGAAAGAGGATCAGGCCGCGCCGGGCTGAATGCCCTGCACCGCGAGCATCTTCTCGCGCTCTTTTTGCTTGTCGAGGCCCTCGTACTTCGCCTCGAGCTTCTCCACGTCGAGCTTCACGATCCGGCCCCAGAGCATGAACGTCGGGCCGAGGACCGAGCCGTAACATTCGGACTTCACGCGATCGTCGTAATAGGGATACGCGGCGTGGTGGAAGCTCTTCAGGTTGTAGAACGGGATCCCCGGGTACTTGTGGTGCTCGTTGTGGTACGTGACGTTGTTCCACAAGAAATTGAGGAAATGGCTCCTCGTCCCGTACGTGCGTGAGCTGTAGGCGTCGTCGTCGGTCGCCGGCATCTCGAAATGCTCGATCATCGACGTCACGCTGGCCAGGATCGCCCCGAAGACGAAGGGGAGCAGGAAGCAGAAGACCCAGACCTGGAACGGCATCTTCCAGGCGGCCAGGCCCACGAGCGAGAAGTAGCCGAGCGTCTCCAGGTGCGTCCTCACCTGCTGCGCCAGCGTCAGGCGCTTCATGTAGAACTTCATCATCTGCCCGAGGAAATACATCGGGTAGGCGAACGTGTAGACGCAGAAGAGGAAGAGCTTCGCCAGCGTGGGGTTTTTCGTGTAATCGGTGACCACGACGTTGTCGACGTCGGGGTACGTGTTCGTGATCTTGTGATGGTGCAGGTGGTAGTTCGCGTAGAGCGTCACCGGGAAGCCCGAGGGCGACCAGCACAGGAGCGCGAGCAGGTACGAGACCGTCTTCGAGCGCGAGAGGTTGCCGTGCACGGCGTCGTGCCCCGCCGCCCCGAGCCCGCGGATCAGGTTCGCGATCGTGAACGAGACGGCGACGCCGATCGGCATCGCGAAGGGGTGATGTTGCGTCGCGTAGAGGACCCACGTCAGGCCCGCCCAGAGGCCGTAATGCAGCGGGATCTTGAGCAAGTAAATTGGCTTGCGCTCGTAGGCCGCGCGCAAGATCTCCCGGGGTACCGCATCCATGCCCTGTCCGGCCATCGCTCGCTCCACGTAAGAATCGTCGGGGGCGGAAGGTGGCAAAGATCCGGACGGATGACAAGCGCGGACGCTGCTAAGCCTGCGTCATGACGACGCGTATCGAGACCGACACGTTCGGAAGCATCGAGGTCGAGGCCTCCCGCTACTGGGGCGCCCAGACCGAACGCTCGCTGCATCACTTCGCGATCGGCGCCGAGCGCTTCCCGCGCCCGCTCCTCCGCGCCCTCGGCCTCGTCAAGAAGGCCGCCGCGCTCACGAACGCCGCGCTCGGGCTGCTCGGGCGCGAGGAGGCGGCGCGGATCGTCGCCGCCGCCGAGGAGGTGATCGAGGGGAAGCTCGACGCGCACTTCCCGCTCTCGATCTGGCAAACCGGCAGCGGCACCCAGACGAACATGAACACGAACGAGGTGATCGCGAACCGCGCCATCGAGGCGAGCGGCGGCGTCATGGGCTCGAAGAAGCCCATCCACCCGAACGATCACGTCAACCTCGGCCAGAGCTCGAACGACGTCTTCCCGACCGCGATGCACGTGGCGATCGCCTCCGAAATTTCGGCCACGCTCCTGCCGAAGCTCGCCACGTTGCGCGAGACGCTGGCACGAAGAGCCGAGGCGTGCGCGGAGGTCGTGAAGATCGGCCGGACGCACCTGCAAGACGCGACGCCGCTGACGCTGGGGCAGGAGATCTCGGGCTGGGTCGCGCAGCTCGATCAAGCAAAGGGGATGATCGAGCGGGCGCTGCCGCCGCTCTACGAACTCGCGCTCGGCGGGACCGCCGTCGGCACGGGGCTGAACACGCACCCGGATTTTTCAGCACGCGCGGTGGCGACGATCGCGCAGCTCGCGGGGCTGCCGTTCGTGCCCGCGCCGAACAAGTTCCAGGCGCTCGCCGGGCACGAGGCCGTCGTGTTCGCCCACGGCGCGCTGAAGACGCTCGCCGCGAGCTTGACGAAGATCGCCAACGACGTGCGGTGGCTGTCGAGCGGGCCACGCGCAGGGCTCGGCGAGATCACGATCCCCGAGAACGAGCCCGGCAGCTCGATCATGCCGGGCAAGGTGAACCCGACGCAGAGCGAGGCCGTGATCATGGTCGCGGCGATGGTACAAGGCAACGACGTCGCCGTGGGGATCGCCGGCGCGGGCGGGAACTTCGAGCTGAACGTGATGAAGCCGCTGCTGCTCCACGCGACGCTCCAGTCGATCCGGCTGCTCGGCGACGTGATGGCCTCGTTCGAGGAGCATTGCGCCCGCGGGATCGAGCCGAACCACACGAGGATCGCCGAGAACCTCACGAAGAGCCTCATGCTCGTGACCGCGCTCGCGCCGCGGCTCGGCTACGACGCGGCGGCGCGTATCGCGAAGAAGGCGCACGCCGAGGGGACGACGTTACGCGAGGCGACGCTCGGGCTCGGGCTGCTCACGGGGGAGGAGTTCGACACGATCGTGCGGCCAGAGCTCATGATCGGGCCGAACAAATCGATCTAGCCACGGCGAGCGGGCTCTGGGACGATGCAGCCATGCGCACGCTCTGCATCGACATCGGAGGGACGGGCATCAAGGGAATGGTCCTCGACGCCGAGGGAAACGCGCTCACCGAGCGCGCCCGCGTCCGCACGCCCCAGCCGGCCGATCCCGAGGCGGTGCTCGGGGCGATCACCAAGGTCGTCGGGGGCCTCGGCGAATTCGATCGGGTATCCATCGGTTTTCCCGGGGTGGTGACCGAAGGGGCGACCCGCACGGCGCCGAACCTGCACGAGGCCTGGGCCGGTTATCCGCTCGCGCAGGAGGCCGAGGGGCGCATGGGGCGGCCGGTCCGGGTGATCAACGACGCGGGGCTGCAAGGGTTCGGGGTCATCGAGGGCCGCGGGACCGAGATCCTGATCACGCTGGGCACGGGGATGGGCTTCGCGCTGTACGTGGACGGGTTTTACGTGCCGAACATCGAGCTCGCGCATCACCCGTTCCGCCGGCGCAAGACGTACGAGGAGCGGGTCTGCAACGAGGCGCGGAAGAGGCTCGGCAAGCGCCGATGGAACGAGCGCGTCCGGGAGACGGTCGCCCAGATCGCGCCCATCTTCAACCATCACAAGCTCTACCTCGGCGGCGGCAACGCGCGGCACGTGGAGGCCGAGGGGCTGCCGAGCGACGTGGTCCTCGTCGACAACGTGGCGTGTATGCGCGGCGGCGTGCGGCTCTGGTCGGCCTGACGAGCCGACCGCCAAAAAAATACCGGGCACGCGTGGCCAGGGGGACCACCACGCGCGCCCGGCGGCGGGAAACTCTGGGCGGCCCGACAGGGGCCGCTACGGGATCATCCAGGGCAGCTCGAGCTGGAAGCCCACGAGCACGCCCTGCATGCCGCGCGACTCGGCGACCACCGTCGTGGCGGTCTCGATGGGGATCAACTGGGCCCGCGCAGGCCCGACGTAAATGGTGGGCTGCTCCGGGCTCTGGGGGATGAACGTGCGCGTGTCCGCGCCCCAGAACTGCGAGGGGACGGTCTGCGGCACGGCGGGCGTGATGGCGCGCGGGGCGCCATAACGGGTGAGGTCGGCGAATGCCTCGAATGCCTCGGACAAATCCGAGAGGACCCGGCGGTACCCATCCCCGAACGGCGTGGCCGGCGTGATGGCCTGGCCAGGCTGCCAGGGCACGGCCGCGGGCGTGGTCAGCGGGGCCAGGGGCGCCTGCGCCCAGGCCGACGCTGGCGCGCCGAGCGCGACCGCCAGCGCGACGACGCCCAGCATTTTCGTGGAAGCTCCCATCGCACGCTCCTCCATGGACGCACGCCGAGCGCGCGCCGGTGACCGTGGGGGGCGGACATCCGCCCCCGAATCCAATGGCAAACACGAATATAGCGAGTGCCAGCGACATTGAAAAGAGGATCTGCTCACGCTGGCCTCATTTTCCAGCGCGCGGTTGCGTACCGAACCGCTCGCCATAGGAGGGGCCCGACCTCCTTACGGCCGCTCCCCAGGCGGCTGCTTGTGTCGCTCCGACGTGACACGCGGCGGCATGACGCGGGGGGCGCGCTCGGCTGGACCACGGGGAGCCGCCGAGCGAGCGATGGACAGGCGTGGGCTCGTCTGGCAAGCTCGCGCGCCCATGGCAGCCGGACCTTTTCCTACACGCAGGACCTTGTACCCCGAAATCGAGCCCTATCGCACAGGGCGCCTGCGCGTCTCCGACGTGCACGAGCTTTCTTTCGAGGAGTCCGGCAATCCCCACGGAAAACCCGTGGTCTTCCTGCACGGCGGGCCCGGCGGAGGCAGCGACGGGAAGCAGCGGCGCTTCTTCGATCCCGCCCATTATCGTATCGTCCTCTTCGATCAGCGCGGCTGCGGCAAGAGCACGCCCCACGCCTCGCTCGTGGACAACACCACCTGGCACCTCGTCTCGGACATCGAGCGGCTGCGCGAGCACCTCGGGATCGAGCGGTGGCAGGTCTTTGGCGGCTCGTGGGGCTCGACGCTCGCGCTCGCGTACGCCGAGAAGCACCCGGACCGCGTCAGCGAGCTCGTGCTCCGGGGCATTTTCCTCCTGCGCAAGTGGGAGATCGACTGGTTTTACCAGGAGGGCACGAGCGCGGTGTTCCCCGACGCCTGGGAGGTTTACCTCGCCGCGATCCCCGAGGCGGAGCGGGGCGACCTCGTGCGAGCCTATTACCGGCGCCTCACGAGCGACGATCCGGCCGTGCGGCAAGCCGCGGCGCGCGCGTGGAGCGTGTGGGAGGGCAGCACGAGTTTTCTCCTGCAGAACCAGGACTACATCACGCGCTGCGCGGGCGACACGTTCGCCGACGCGTTCGCCCGCATCGAGTGCCATTACTTCGTGAACGGCGGGTTCTTCGAGCACGACGGCCAGCTCCTCACGGACGTGGGCAAGATCCGCCACATCCCCACGGTCATCGTGCAGGGGCGCTACGACGTGGTTTGCCCCGCGAAGAGCGCCTGGGACCTGCACCGCGCCTTCCCCGAGGCAAACCTGCGGATCGTGCCCGACGCGGGGCACTCGGCCTTCGAGCCGGGTATGATCCACGAGCTCATCACGGCGACGGACGCGTTTCGCAGCAAGAAGTGAGCGTGGCCGGCGATTGACGGAGCTCCGCGGGCCTGGTTGGATGGTAGGGACATGACGCGAAAGCCCCCCCGGAGAGCGCTGGCCATGACGGTCGAGACGCTGCACGAGGCTTTGGCGTCGAACGAGGACGTGCTGCTCGTGTCGGGGCACGTCTACGGCGTGTTCGACGGGGGGCGGAGCGCGACGATCGCCAGCGAGGTGTTCGGGGAGCGGACGCTCGCGTCGCTGCTGGAGCTCTGCCAGGAGGCGAACCGGCGCATCGGCGAGGCGCGGGCCGAGGGCGGGGCGCTCGCGGGCAGCGCAGCGGCCGTGGTGCGCGTGGCGAAGGACTCGTTCGAGTGGGTGATGGTCGGCAAGAGCCAGGTCGTGGTGGTCCGCGCGGACGGCTCGTTCGAGCGCCTCGCGCCGGAGGACGAGCACGTGCTCTCCGGCGAGCCGTCCGCCGAGGCGCACGTGCGCGCCGGAGAGCGCAAGCTCGCGGGCGTGCGGCACCTTTTGTTGTTCACGGACGGCCTGCTCTCGCCGGGCGGGGCGGAGGCGGTGGAGGGCCTCGTGAGCCGCTTCCTCGGCGGAGGCCTCACGGAGGCGCGTCAGGGCGCGGAGGGGGCGGACGTCGCCGCGGTGGCGATCTCGTTTTTGCCGCCAAACCCGGCGGTGCGGAAGCGTATCTCGAAAGTGCCGCGGCGGGTCGTCGCCGGAGGCCCGAAGCGGAGCTCGGGCGTGCCTTCGCGCAGGCGGCGGAGCCGGTTTCCGTGACGTCATTCAGCGGCACCGGGTCCAGCGCAATCGGTAGGTTTGTCGGACCACGCCGTCCACGCTGTCGACGGTGAGCAGGCCGCTCCTGCCGCGGGCGCGTTTGTCGTCGATCTGCGTCTCCGTCTTGATGTGCAGGTTCCGCCGCCCGGTGCAGGGGACGGGGCGGCTTGGCGTGACGACGTCGCGTTTTTCGTAGTTCTCGTCCATCTCGCCCTGGAAGAAGAGCTCGAAGGCGCGCTCCTCCCGGGACAAACCGGGGAACGAATAGGTCGAGCGGATGACGCCGCTGAGGCCCGCCTCGAGGAAGGCGTACCCGCGCACGTCGCCGCCCTCGATCGAGAAGGACCAGCCAGGCGGGAAATCGAAGAGGATGTTGAGGTTGCAGCGGGTCCTTCCGTTCCCGCGATTCACGCCGGGGCCGACCTCGGCGTAGAGGTGGGCGAAGAGGACCGTGAAGGCCTCGTGGTCCTGCGAGGCGAGCCAGGCGACGGATCCGTCGGGGCAGCCGGGGCCCGAATATTTGAGGTCCCGGATCGAGAAGGTCTCCGGCGCCTCGGCCCGCGCTTCGATGGAGAAGGTGGCGATCGTGGCGAAGAAGGTGAGGAAAGAGAGCGCGACGTGCCTCATGGTCGTGTCCTCCCGGGGGGACCATGCGGCGGCCGTGTCTGCCCGGCAAGCGGGCCCAGAGATGGGATGGAAGGCGCGGAGGCCCTGGAAAAAGGCCTCCGCGATCGATTACTTGAGCAGGCTCGCGAGCGTCTCGCCCATGTGGGCGGGCGTCTGCGCGACCTTGACGCCGGCGTCCTCGAGCGCCTCGATCTTCGCGGCCGCCGTGCCCTTGCCGCCGGAGATGATCGCGCCCGCATGGCCCATGCGCTTGCCCGGAGGCGCGGCGCGGCCCGCGATGAGCGCCGCGACGGGCTTCTTCATGTTCGCCTTGATCCACGCCGCGGCGCGCTCCTCCGCGCCGCCGCCGATCTCGCCGATCATGATCACGCCGTGCGTGTCCGGATCCTGGTTGAAGAGCTCGAGGACGTCGACGAAGTCCATCCCCGCGACGGGATCGCCGCCGATCCCGACGCACGACGACTGGCCAATGCCGAGCGCCGTGAGCTGACCGACGGCCTCGTACGTCAGCGTGCCCGAGCGGGAGAGCACGCCGATATGGCCCGGCTTGTGGATGTGCCCGGGCATGATGCCGATCTTGCACTGGCCGGGGGTGATCACGCCGGGGCAGTTCGGCCCGACGAGCCGCGTCGCCTTGCCTTCGAGGTAGCGCCGGACCTTCACCATATCGAGCACCGGGACACCCTCGGTGATGCAAATGACGAGGCGGCAGCCGGCGTCCGCGGCCTCGACGATCGCGTCGGCCGCGCCCGCGGGCGGGACGAAGATACAGGAGACGTCCGCGCCCTCGTTCTTCACGGCTTCCTCGACCGTGTTGAACATCGGGACCTTGTCCTCGAAGCGCTGGCCGCCGCGGCCGGGCGTCACGCCGGCGACGACCTTCGTGCCGTACGCGATGCAGGCGCGGGCGTGCTGCGAGCCGTACTCCCCGGTGATGCCCTGGATGACGACCCGCGTGTCCTTGTTGACGAGAATGCTCATCGCAACTGGTTCCTTCTGGTGACGAAAATCATCCCCGGCATCAGGCCGCGGCGCCCTGCTTCACCGCGGCGACGATCTTTTGCGCTCCGTCGGCCATGGACGAGGCGCTCTGGATGGTCAGGCCGCTCTCGTCGAGGATCTTGCGGCCCGCCTCGACGTTCGTGCCCTCGAGCCGCACCACGAGCGGCACCTTCAGGCCGAGCTCCTTCGTCGCGGCGACGACACCGGCCGCGACCACGTCGCAGCGCATGATGCCGCCGAAGATGTTGACGAAGATGCCCTTCACCTTCTCGGAGCGCAGGATCATCTGGAACGCCTTCTTCACCTGCTCCTGCGTGGCGCCGCCGCCGACGTCGAGGAAGTTCGCGGGCTGGCCGCCGTAGTGCAGGATGATGTCCATCGTGCCCATCGCGAGGCCCGCGCCGTTCACGAGGCAGCCGATGTCGCCGTCGAGCGAGACGTACGAGATGCCCACCTTCTTCGCCTCGGCCTCGACCGGATCCTCCTCGTCCGGGTCGCGCAGATCCGCCCACTCGGGGTGGCGGATCTCGGCGTTGTCGTCGAAGTTGATCTTGCCGTCGAGCGCGACGATGTCGCCCTTCTTCGTGACGACGAGCGGGTTGATCTCGACGAGCGTGCAGTCCTCGGCGAGGAAGCAGCGGTAGAGGCTGTCCATCAGCTTGAGGAACTGCCGCATCTGCTCCTTCGCCCCGAGCCCGAGCGCGAACGCGAGCTTGCGGGCCTGGTAGGGGGCGAGGCCGATCACCGGGTCGACGTGCAGGGTGTGGATCTTCTCGGGCGTGTCGTGGGCGACCTGCTCGATGTCCATGCCGCCCTCGCTCGACGCCATCACGGCGATGCGGCGGCGATCGCGGTCGAGCGTGAACGCGAGGTAGATCTCGCGCTCGATGTCGAGGCCCTGCTCGATGTAGAGCCTGCGGACCTTCTGCCCCTCGGGGCCCGTCTGCACCGTGACGAGCTGCATGCCGAGGATCTTCTCGGCGAGCGCGCGCGCCTCGGGGACGCCACCCTTGGCGACCTTCACGCCGCCGCCCTTGCCGCGGCCTCCGGCGTGGATCTGGGCCTTCACGACGACGACCGGGATCCCGGTCGCCTCGATCAGGCGCTTCGCAGCGGCCTCCGCCTCCGCCACGGAGAAGGCAGGCTCACCCTTCGGCACGGGGATCCCGTAGCGTGCGAAGATTTGCTTGGCTTGATACTCGTGGATTTTCATGAGAGGGCGGGCAAGGTATCACACGCATGAGTCCAGCATGGGATCGAAATTGAGCAGGTTGATCGCCGCTGCCGTGATGGCCCTCACGGCAGCGAGCTGCGGCGGTCCGACGGAGGTGCCGGCGCACGCGACGGCCGTGCCGAGCCAGACGGCGAGCGCCCCTCGGGCGGAGCTCGTCCCCGCGGCGAAAACCGAGGCGAGCGCGAGCGCGGTCGCGACGCCCGCGCCGGCGAGCGAGCCCGAAACGAAGTCGCCTTGCCCCGAGGACATGGTCTACGTCGACACGACGTATTGCCCCGACGTCGAGCTCGAGTGCCTGAAGCGAGAGCACAACAAGCCGAACAAGATCGTCATCTGCCACGAGTTCGCCGAGAAGGCGCAGGCGTGCAAGACCAAGCTCCGGCGGCAGCGATACTGCATCGACAGATACGAGTACCCGAACAAAGAGGGCGCGCACCCGCCGGTCATGGTCGACTGGTACGACTCGCTGGCCATGTGCCAGGAGCAAGGAAAGCGCCTCTGCTGGGAGAGCGAGTGGGTCGCGGCCTGCGAAGGGCCAAACAAGACGCCGTTCCCTCACGGATACAAGCGCGACCCGAAAGCTTGCAACATCGACAACCCCTGGCTGCAGCCCGTCCTCAAGAACATCTATTCACGCGAGGCCTGGATCCAGGATCAAGAGCTCTTCCGGCTCGACCAGAGCGTGTCGAGCGGCGAGATGCCCGGCTGCGTGAGCGGCTTCGGCGTCCACGACCAAACCGGAAACGTGGACGAGTGGGTCAACGCGGAGAAGAAATACGAAAAGTCGAAATGGGCAGGGCTGAAAGGCGGCGCCTGGGGGCACGTGCGCAACGCCTGCCGGCCGATGACCGTGAGCCACGAGCCCGAGTTCACGTATTACTTCGTCTCCTTCCGCTGCTGCGCCGACGCCGAACCCGACCCCGAAGCCGACGCCGACCCGACCCTCTGGCGCCCGCCGCCCCAGCCCACCCCCAAAAAACACGGGCCCCTCTCGAAGGGATGGACGCCGAAGACCCGCGCGCCGCACCAGCCCTCCCCGCCCAAGAACTGAGGTTTGCCCCGGAGCCGAGCACGATCACGCGCCGCATCGGCTCTTCCATCGGCGCGCCGAACCGCCGTATCGTTCCGGCCGAACGTCGCCCCCCAGCGGAGGCTGCCCCCGCATGGCTCCCGAGTTTCCCGGCTGCACCATCTTCGCAACCCTCGCCGAGGACGCCCGCTTCGCCCTCCATCGCGGCCACCTCGAGGACGGCACGCCCGTGCTCGTCGAGACGGCGCGCGCCCGCGCCCGCGGCGAGGAGCGCGCCCGGATCCGAAGGGCCCACGCCATCGCCAAGGACCTCGGCGAGACCATCGTCCCGCGCACGCTCGGCCTCGTGGAGCATGGCGACGTCTTCGCCCTGCTGCGCGCCGATCCCGGCGGCGTCACGCTCGCCGAGCTGCTCGCGTCGCGGAGGTTGCGGATCGAGAGCGCGCTGGAGATCTCGATCGCGCTCGGACGCGCGCTCGCCACGATCGGGGCGCACGGCATCGTCCACCGCGACATCGCCCCGAAGAACGTGCTCTTCCGCGAGGAAGACGGCGCCCTCTTCCTCCTGCACTTCACCTCGGCCGCGCGTGTCGGCGAGGAGTCGCTACGCGCGCCGAACCCGCAGGCGCCCGAGGGCACGCTCGCGTACATGCCGCCCGAGCAGACGGGCCGCACGAACCGCCCGGTGGACCATCGCGCCGACCTCTACGGGCTCGGCGCCGTGTTCTACGAGATGCTGACGGGCTCGCCGCCCTTCACCACGCAGGACCCGGTCACGCTCGTGCACGCGCACCTCGCGCGGACGCCGAAGCCGCCGCACGAGCTCGAGCCGAACGTGCCGCCGGCCGTGTCGCGTATCGTGTTGAAGCTGCTCGCGAAGGGCGCCGACGACCGGTACCAGAGCGCGCGTGGGCTCGTGGCCGACCTCGAGACGTGCCTCCTGCGCCTGCGCAAATCGGGCCGCATCGATCCGTTCCCGCTCGGCGGGCAGGACCGGCCGACGATGCTGGCGACGGCGGTGCGGCTCTACGGTCGCGACGCGGAGCGCGAGGCGCTCGCCTCGGCCATCGAACGAGCGCGACGCGGAGGGCGCGAGCTCTTCGTGATCCAGGGCGCCGCCGGCATGGGCAAGACCGCGCTCGTGCTCGACGCGGCCACGCGGCTCGGGCCCGACGAGGCCTACATCGTCACGGGCAAGTTCGATGCGATCGGGCAGGGCCTGCCGTTCTCGGGCTTCGGCCACGCGCTCGGCGAGCTCGTGCGCGCGGCGCTCACGGAGAGCGAGTCCGAGCTCGCCCGGATCCGCAGCGAGATCGACGTGGCGCTCGGGCCGAACGCGGAGCTCGTCACGCGCGTGGTGCCCGAGGTCGGGCTGCTCTTCGGGCCCACCGAGGCCGCGCCGGACCTCGGCCCGATCGAGTCGCAGAACCGGTTCGCGCTCGTCGTGCAGCGCTTCTTGTCGGTGTTCACGCGGCGCCGGCCGGTGCTCCTGTTCCTCGACGATCTCCAGTGGGCCGACCCCGCGTCGCTCAAGCTCTTGCGGGACCTGCTCGCCGATCCGCAGTCGAGTTACCTGCTCGTGCTCGCGGCGTTCCGCGGGCGCGAGGACGGCGACGGCTTCCGCGCCGCCGGGCGCGTGATCGACGAGGTCGAGTGGCAAGGCGTGCCGGTCTCGAAGGTGGAGCTCCGGCCGCTGCGCCCCTCGGACGTGCGCGCGCTCGTCGCGGGGCTGCTCGGCTGCGACCTCGCGGACGTGGAGTCGCTCGGCGTCTTGCTCTGGAGCAAGACGAGCGGCAACCCGCTGTTCATCCGGCAACTGCTCGGCACGCTCGTCCGCGAGGGGCTCGTCGAGGTCGACCCGGCGACGGGCGTCGTGGTCGCGGACGAGGCGCGGATCGAGGAGACGGTCACCGACGACATCGTCACGCTGCTGCTCGACAAGATCGGCGACCTCTCGCCGCCCGCGCGGCGGACGCTCGTGCTCGCGTCGGTCTTCGGGCACGAGTTCCAGATCGACGCGCTCGCGGCGCTCGCCGGTCGCGCCGAGGCCGACGTGCGCAGCGACCTCGCCTCGGCGCTGAGCGAAGGCCTCGTCCTGCCCGTGCGCGTGCGGCCCCCGGGCGCGCGCAAGTCGAGCCCTCCGAAGCCGGTCGCGCCGCGCGCGTTCCGGTTCTCGCACGACAGGGTGCAACAAGCGGCCTACTCGCTCCTGCGCCCGGACGAGGTGCCCGAGCTGCACCTCGCGATCGGGCGGCGGCTGCGCGACGAGATCGGCGCGGAGGGCGAGGGCCTCTTCGAGCTGCTCTTGCACATGAGCAAGGGCGCCTCGGCGCTGACCGATCCGGTCGAGCGGCTGGAGGTCGCGCGGCTCGCGCTCGACGGCGGGCAACAAGCGAAGGGCGCGGCCGCGTACGAGGCCGCGATCGGTTACCTCGCGACGGGCATGGAGCTCGTCGGCGAGCGCGGCTGGGAGGAGCAGCCGTTCCTCACGTTCGCGCTCGCGCGGGACCGCGCGGCGTGCGCCTACCTGACGGGCCAGTTCCACGAGGCGGAGCAGCTCTTCGCGCTGCTGCTCTCGCACGCGGACTCGGTGGTCGACCGGGCGAGCGTGCACGACCTGCTCGTGGTCCTCTACGTGACGCAGGGCCGCTTCGCGGACGCGGTGCGTGTCGGCCGCGAGGCGCTCGCGCTTCTCGGCGAGACGTTGCCCGACGAGGCCGACCTCGATGCGGAGCTCGCGCGCGAGCAGGCCGAGCTCGCGGCGGAGCTCGAGCCGCGCTCGGTCGAGTCGATCACCTCGGCCGCGCCGCTCGAAGATGCGCGCCGGCGCGCGGTGCTCCGGACGCTGATGCACCTCGTGGCGGCGGCCTACGGCACCTCGCCTTCGCTCCTGTTTTACGTGTGCGCGCGGATGGTGCGCGCGACGCTCGCGTGGGGCCCGACGGAGCTCTCCGCGTACGGGTTCTCGGCGTACGGCATGAGCCTGGTCGCGGCGCGAAGGTACGAAGAGGCCTACCGGATGGGCGAGATCGCGCTGCGCCTGCACGATCGCCTGCCGAGCCCGAACATCGCCTGCCGGGTCTACCTGAACCAGGGCGCGACGCTGCAGCCGTTCCGCCGCCCGCTCTCGTCGTGCCTGCCGTACCTCGAGCGCGCGCAACGCGAGGGGCTCGCGACGGGGGACTTCTCGTTCCTGTCGTACGCGTGTTTCTCGACCACGATGGTGCGGCTCGGGATCGGCGAGGACCTCGCGGTCGTCGAGCAGGAGGCCGAGGGTTTCCTCACGCTGATGCAGAAGACGCGGGACGCGACGTCGGAGGCGTACCTGCGGATCATGTACCAGCTCATCCGTTGCCTGCGTGGCCGGACGCGTGGGCGGATCTCGCTCTCGGATCGCGAGTTCGAAGAGGCCTCGTACGTCGCCTCGCTGGTCGAGAAGAGGTTGCCCTTCATCGCGTGCCGCTACCACGCCGCGCGCCTCGAGCTCGGCTTGCTCTTCCACGACCTCGAGCTCGCGGAGAAGGCCGCCGCCGAGGCCGAGGCGCTGCTGCCCACGGTCATCGCGCAGTACTACGCGGCGGAGATCGTCTTCCACGGCGCGCTCGTCGCGGCGGCGCGGCTCGGCGCGGGCAGCGCCGAGGAGCAGGCGCGTCGCCGGGCCGATCTCGACCGGCGCGAGGCCGAGCTCGTGGCCCTCGCGCGGAGCTGCCCGGAGACCTACCAGCACCGGCTCGACCTCGTCCGCGCCGAGCGCGCGCGCGCCGAGGGGCGGGACGCCGCGGCGATCGACCTCTTCGAGGCGGCGATCGCGGGCGCGACGGAGCACGGCTTCATCAAGGACGAGGCGCTCGCGAGCGAGCGCGCCGCCGAGCATCACGTCGCGCGGGGCCGCAAGCGCCTCGCGCGCGCCTACGTGGTCGAAGCGCGCAAGGCCTACCAGCGCTGGGGCGCGCGCGCGAAGGTGGAGAACATCGCGGCGCGGTACGAGGACCTCTGGGAGAACGAGTCGCCGCCGTGGGACCTGCCGGCGAACTCGAGCCCCGGCGATCGTTCGTTCGCGACGCTCGACACGGCGACGGTGATCCGCGCGGCGCAGGCGATCGCCGGAGAGATCCTGCTCGAGCGCGTGCTCTTGCGTGTCGTGCGCGCGGTGATCGAGAGCGCGGGCGCGGACCGGGGCATGTTGCTCATCGAGCGGGGGGGTCGTCTCTGGGTCGAGGCGACGATGGTGGTGGAGCCCGAGCGCGTCACGGCGGGCCCGAGCGTGCTGGCGGAGGAGACGGACGAGCTGCCTCTGACGGTGGTGGAGTACGTGCGGCGCACGCGCGAGCCGCTCCTGCTCGGCGACGCGCGTTCGGATCGGCGCTTCGTGAAGGACCGTTACATGGTGGCCCGCGCGCCGCGCTCGATCCTGTGCACGCCGATGCTGCACAAGGGCCGGCTCGTGGGGATCATCTACCTGGAGCACGCGCTCGCGACCGAGGCGTTCGTGCCGGCGCGCCTGACGCTCGTGGACTTCCTGGCCTCGCAAGCGGGCGCCGCGGTGGAGAGCGCGCTGCTCTACACGGAGGTGCAGCGGGTGACGGAGGAGCTGCTCCGCACGAACGAGAACCTCGAGGAGGAGGTCGCGCGGCGGACGCGAGAGGCGAACGAGACCGCGGAGCAGCTACGCCTCGAGCTCGAGCAGCGGATGATCACCGAGCTCGAGCGCGAGTCGCTCCAGGCGCACATCATCGAGGTGCAACGCGAGCGCCTGGCGGAGCTGTCGACGCCGATCATCCCGATCACGGACGACGTGGTGGTGATGCCGCTCATCGGGACGATGGACCGAGCGCGCGCGGACGAGGTGATGGGCGCGGCGCTGCGGGGCGCGTCGGGGCGAGGGGCGCGGGCGGTGATCCTCGACGTGACGGGCGTGAAGGGCGGGGACGTGTACATCGCGGAGGCGCTCGTGCGAACGGCGTCGGCGCTGAAGCTGCTCGGGGCGCAGGCGATCCTGACGGGGATGCGCGCAGACGTGGCGCGGTCGCTCGTGGGCAGCTCGGCGGAGCTTCAGGGGATCGTGACGAAGGGGAGCTTGCAGGCGGGGATCGCGTTTGCGATGGGGCTGCGCGGCAAGCGTTAGCGAGGCGTGATCGTCTGGGTCGTTCGTCATCTTCCCTGCGGGGATGACCTGCCTCATTGGCGGAGCGCGCTACACTCCCCGCGTCGGCGGGGGGTGTCGAATTCACAATCGACGGCCGTGCACACCCGTTCGAGACGACATTTGTATTGGGTGGGAGGGCGGAATGTCTCTGACGATGGGAATCGTGTGCGTTTTGATTTTCGGCCTCGGGGCCGCGCTTCTTTTCGTGGTGGCCCGATCCCAGCGGTTGTCGGAGGATCTCCTCGAGCGAGACCGGCAGCTCGAGCGATTGCAAGCCGAACAGAAAGCCCTCTCGAACAACCTCCTCGTGGTCGTGGACGAGGACAAGAAGAAAGACGGCTGGCTCGAGCACCTGGAGCAGAAGGTCGGGTGGCTGGAGGCGGAGCTCGCCAAGCGGCCGAGGATCACGCGCAAGACGTACAAGATCTTGACGCTCGGGCTGAAGGCGACGGGCAAGACTTCGCTCACGTTGAAATGGTCGAATCCCCTCGTCGACCTCGGGGTGCTCGAGGGGACGAAGATCGAGCGTTACGAGCGGACCGTGAGCCACGTGCTCGACAATGACATCATGACCCATCACGTCTTCGAGGTAGGCGACTGGGGCGGCGAGCACATCGTCGACGCGCTCCACGAGCTCATGGTGGACGAGATTCACGGGCTCCTGATCGTGGCGGACCTCGCGGGCAAGGACGGAAAGCGGGTCGATCCGGCGCGGGTCGAGGAGCAGCTCCGCGAGTTCCAGCCGCAGACCCTCAAGTATTTCTTCGGCCGCAAGACGCTGGCCTCGTGCAAGGCGGTCGTGCTCTTCATCAACAAGAGCGATGTGTTGCCCGGGACGCCTGCGGAGGTGGAGGAGCAGGCGAAGAAGCTCTATGCGCCGCTGATCGAGAACCTCCAGCGGTACTCCTCGGAGCTCGACATTCGTGTCTTCGTGGGGTCGGCGAGCTATGGTCACAGCACGCACCTCCTGTTTTCGCATTTCGTCGAGCGAATTCTCCCGAAGAGCGCCTACGACAGCGAGCTCTTGCAGCGCTTGAACACGGCTGCGGCGGTGGAGGCGGAGGAGAAGACCGCGCCTCTGCCGGCCTCGCGGGGGAAGGCGCGCGCTGCTTGAGCTCTGGTGGGTGAATCGAATGGACAACCGAAGCGACCGGGGCACCGGTTACGTGGTGCCGACGTACGAGGCGCCGAAGGGCGCGGCTTTTCATCACTTCCTGCACGGGAACGTGCCTGGGCACGAGATCGACTTCATCTACCGGCCGACCATGGCGGACGGGCCGCTGTCCCGCCAGCATTTCGGCCACCTGTCGCGGCTGCTCATGTTCATCGAGCCGCGCGGCGTCGGGGGCTCGGCGTTCGCGATCGGGAACCTCTCGCGGGACGACTCGCACCACGAGCCCGGGCACGGCGGGCTCGCGTTCATCGTGAGCCTGCGCATTCGAGGCGCCCGCGACCACGCCGGGAGGCTGGCTCCTTCGTTCTCGCACGCGATTGCGATGGTGGACCGCGATTTCGACGCGAATGCGATCCTCGACGCGTCCCTCGCGTTCGAGCGGCGGGTCTTCTCGGGCACGCGCCCGAACGCCGAGGACGGCGGGTTTTACCATGCGTATGCGCGTTGCGTGTCCGAAGCCGAGCGAGCGCGCGGTCTCCTCGAGGGATACACGAACGACTTCACGGACCTGCCGATCCCGGGACCGAGCAAGACGGGCCTCCGGTATTCTGCGGCGGGCGTCACGCAGCCGCGCCGCGTGGTGGTCCTGCACGCGGATGGCGCGTCGTTCGAGGACCTCGCGCGGGCCGCGTCGCGGATCGCTGCCATTTTGTATCGCTCGGACGTCAAGTGGACGGCGGTCTCGGATGGCCGCGAGTCCGACCTGCCGGGCGGATTGACGGTGCGGCTGATGCCGGCGAGCGAGGCGGGTGTACCCGAGGAGGGAATCGCGGTGCATCGCCTGGAGGAGCTACCGGAAGCGGAGGAGGAGCTGGCGCTGCGGCTCTTCGGCGCGCGTCCGACGCAGAAGTACGGCATGCCTGGCGCGCGGCCGGAGTGGAGGCGAGGCGCGGAGCTTTCGGGGGCGCGTGTGGAGGAGAAGGCGCGCGGCGGAGGGGCGGCGCCGGACCGGGAGGACGCGGAGGCGACGGTGCGGAGGGCGCCGCGGCGTCGGGGGTGGGTGGCATTTCTCGGGATTGCGCTGGTCGCGGCGGCAGGCATCGGCGCGGCCGTGCTGCAAGGCCAGCCGGAGCCCGAGGTGGAGGCGCCGCCGGCCCTGTCGACGCCTGCGCCGGTGCGGGTGACGGAGGAGGAGGCGACGGAGGCCGACGAGGTGCCGGGGCCTGAGGCGAAGAAGAAGGCGCCGGGCCATGCGCACACGGCGAAGACGTCGGCGCCGAGGCCGGCGGGAGCTACGGGCGTGCGGCCTGGCGCGGGTACGACGTGGAAGGGGAGCAAGCCGGCGCCGACGAAGACGCCGGCGCCGACGGGGAAGAAGCCGTGCAAGCCGGGGGTGTTGGGGGATTGTCCGGAGTGAGGGGAGGGGCCGGTGTAGAACTGATCGGCCCTGCTTACATTACTGACAAGTATACTCTGCTTTGCACCCTGCCGCGTTGCAGGGCTTGCAAGATTTGTTAGCAACTGAGCACTGTTGGCTATTTCTATGGGGGTCGCACGGGTGATCCGGCGAAGCTAGGCATACCTTGGCTTCACACGCGTCGGTACCAAGGCAGTCATTGTGTACGCCGCACTCTTTTTGTTCGTTGCTTGTGCACGTGCCGAGCTGGTAGTCGCATTTTGTGCAGTCGCCGTCCGTCGTGCACGGTATGTTAGGGTTCAGGCCGCACGCCCCACGGCAGACGGTTCCCAGGCACGTGTCCCCCTCATCGCAAGCTTCACCATTGTCGAGTAAGCACGCTCCGCTGTCATTGCATGACCTAGGACCATTGCATGTGTCAGTGTCTTTTGTCCACTTGACAAGCAAGCAGTTCCCTTGGCTCCCTGGCAGGTTGCAGGCCTCGCACGTGCCCGTGCAGGCGTTGTTGCAGCAGACCCCGTCCGCGCAATGGTTGCTTTGGCACTGCGCTGGCTCCGTACATGGGGAGCCGTCGGCTCGCATGCACATGTTCGTTTGGGTGTTGCATTGGCCGCCGCCACATTGGGCATCGCTCGTGCACTCGACGCACTTGCCCGCATGGCAGAAGCCCGACATCTCACTGAGCGGGCACGTTGTTCCCGCGTCGAGATCCACTAGTTGTTCCTTGACTCCCCCATCTCCATCGTCAACGCACTCGAATCGTTGGCACGGCCCGGCGTCACTTTCCACCACCGTCCCAGCGTCGAGCGGCACGAACATCGTCCCCCCATCGACGCAAAAATCCTTCGTGCACGGATTCCCATCGTCCGCTTCGCACTTCCACTCGAGGGGTGCCAGGTCTTCCTGTTCTCGAATCGTCGTACATCCGACCCCGTAGACACCAACCGCGCCGACGGGCAACCCCGCGACCAGCAGAACCCCGATCGTCGTCCGATTCATCATAAGCCCCCGGTCAGAAAGAACCCACAACCCCGATCCCACGCACCCCGTCGCCGAGGACGGGCAGGACCGTCATGCTCGAGCGCTTCTGCTCGGCATTCGGCAATAGCAACAGCGTGATCGTCGCCGCAGCAGCAACACCTCCCACGATGAAACCGGCCGTCGCCCAGCGGACGGCTTCGGCATGGCGAGCGCTGAGGCTATCGTAGGAGTCACACATCTCCTGCCTCACGCCCGCGCACACCTCGACGGTCCTCGGATCGCCCGCCTCCAGCGGCGTCTCCCACAGCTCCTTTCGTGCTTCCTCCTCCGCCTTCTTGGCCGTGGCATTGGCCTCACTCGCCAGCCCGTTCGCGTGCAGCACCATCCCGGCCCCCAGCCCGAACCCCGCAGCCGACACCACGGCGCTCCCTGCAATCGCCCACGGCTTCCAGTTCGTCGGTCGCTCCGCCGGCTTCGTAGCGCCTCCCGCCCCGTGGCTTTCGACCGGACCGACCCCGGCGACCTCCCGCCCGATTCGCATCTCCCGCGGCGCATCCCCCGGCCGGACGTCGACCGTCTCCGTGGCGAACCGAACCCCCGGCTTCCGCGCCGTCACCCTCCGCGGCCCCGGCTCGACGAGCACCTCCATCAAGGGCCCTCGCCCCACGACGACGCCGTCCACGAGCACCTCCACCCCCGGCTCGTCCACGCGAACCCGGAGCGCCCCGAGCTTCGAGCGTGCCTCGAGCAAGAGCTTCGCGATGAGCATGCGATCCTCGTCGCTCGCGTCGATGGCCTCGCGCAGGAACGACGAGAGGTGCGCGACGGCGGCGCGAGGTTTGCCCACCTTGAGCTCCGCCAGGCCGAGGTTCGCGACGTACCTCGGCTCCTTGCTGAGCAGATACGCCCGCGTGAACTCCGCATACGCCTCGTCCCAGTGACCGGCTCCCCTCGCCACGAGCCCGGCATTGAAGTGTTTTCGTGCCGCGTCCGCCGGCCCGGACGCCATCCCCGCGCTGCTGACCAGGAGCGCCGACACCGCAGCCGCGAGCGCGGCCGAACGCAAGGGCGCCTTCGACATCGTTGTCATGGTAAGAATCTCGCCTTCAGAACGCCCCGCCCAGCCAGACCCCATTCTCCCGCCCGCTCACCACGGGCGCGACCCACACCGCGCTCCTCTGCGCGGCCGGCTTCTTCTCCGTCGCCCACAGCGCCCCCACGATGATCGCGCCGATCGCCGCCGTGCCCCCGACGGCGAAGGATGTCATCGCCCATTTCATGTTCTCGTCCCAAGACTCCGCCGGCGTGAGCGCCAGGATCGCAGCGCCCGTCCCGATGCCCGTGACGGCCACCGCTGTCCCTGCGCCCACGACCCACGGCTTCCAACCGCCGCCTTCCGCGGGCTTTGCTGCGTCCTTTTTCACGGGAAGAGGAGCGGGAGGCGGCGGCTCGACCTCGATGTCCACGTTCATCGCCTGCCCGGGTGACACCGAGAGCGTCACCGGGACGAATTTCACCCCGGGCTTCGTCGCCGCGATGCTCCTTTGCCCGGGATCGACGATCACGTCCGCCTCGAGCGGCGACGTCCCCACGGGCTCTCCGTCCACCCGGATCTCCGCCCCCGGTACGCTCAGGCGAATGTGCAGCTTCACGAGCTTCGCGCGCGCCTCCGCGAGCAGCTCCTCGACCTGCTTTCGCTCGGCCTTGGTCATCTTCGTACCCTCGCGCAGGCAGGCCTCGAGCTGGGCCGTCGCCTCGCGATACTTGCCGAGCTCGATCTTCGCCCCGCCCCGGGCCCAGGCGATCTTGTAGTGAGGCTTTACGTCCCAGGCCGCGGCGAACTCCACGTCCGCTTGCGCCCAGTCTCCCGCGTCGGCCGCAGCCACGCCTGCTTTGAAATGGCGCTTCTGTTCTTCCATGACGGAGGCCGTACCCGCCGGTCCGGCGCCCCATGCGGGGGTCACGGAAGAGATGCCCACGAGGAAACCCGCCACGAGCGCCCAGCGAGGGGCGCGCCGAATGCCTCGCCCCACGATTGCGTCTGCCGTTGATTCCGAGCGCGTATCACGGGGAGCGTTCGCGCCGAACTTGCCTTGTTTTCTCGTGTTGACCACGAGGCTTTTATGACACGATTGCGGCGCCAATCCAGCAAATGGGGTCGTCGTCGCGCGGGGCCGATCGCCCTCGACGTGGTCCCATTAAAGGGAGTCCGGGATGAAGCGCTTCGTGCCCTTGACGATGGGTCCCTTCGCGCCAGGCTGCGGAGGCTTGGGCTTCGGTGGCGCTGGAGTTCCGCCTCGGTTCGGAACGGGCACCTTGACGCCCGGCTCCTTCGCTTTGACCGTCGTGGCGTCCCGCTTTGGCGCGTCGTGCGCGTCTGCCTTCGCGGGTGGCGTCGAGGCTGGATCGGGAGTGTTGGGTATGGGCGCGACCGTCGGGGCCGGCGCTGTTGGTGGCTCCAGCGCGGGCGGGATCGCCGCGCCCGTTTGCGCCTCGCCCGGGCGCGCAACGTCCATGGGAGCTTGCGCTACCGCCGCGGGCGCAATCGCGGGAGGCGTCGCCGTCGAGGCTTTGTCGCGTACCACCGCGAAGGCCAGAAGGCCCAGCGCCCCGACGAGCAAACCCGTCGCCACCTTGATATCGATGACGGATCGCCGGACCTGCGGCGTGGTCGACGCGGAGGGGGCCATCGGTGCGGATGGGATGATCTCCGGAATGCTCCCCGGGCGCGGCGGCGCGACCCACCGGACCACCCCGTCGATGGACGACGTCCCCGGCGGCGCCTCCTCCGGACCGTCCGCGCTCCCGCGCCGCGAGGACCCAGGCGGGGTCTCCGGGAGCTCCGGGAGCGGCGTTGTCGCGGCGAGGACGGCTGTCGTCGGCTCCGGCTGCGATTCCGCGCGAGGCTGACGCTTGTTTGCCGCGAGCTCCTCGGGGCCGAGCACCACCGTGCCGTTCGCCGTCAACCTCCGGTTCCCGTCGAGTGGCGGCGCTGCCTTGGAGGGCATCACCCGTGTGGCCTCGCCCGAGTCCGGGGGGGCGGCTCCGAGCTCGTCGGCGAGCGAGCCTCCGCGCGTGCAGGCCTCCAGCATGGCGGCGAGCTCGAGCGCCGAGCCAATGCGCTTTTGCCGGTCACGCGTGAGGCAATGCGCGATGATCTCGGCGAGGCCCGGGTCGACGTGACGCACACGCCGCGACACGAGCGGGGCGTCCTCGGTCAAGATCGCGTGAATCAGATCCTCGGTCGAACCCCCGAAGGGGCGGACGCCAACGATCATCTCGAACATCACCACGCCGATCGACCAGATGTCCGTGCGATGATCGAGGTTCTTGGCCACGCAGAGCTGCTCGGGGCTCATGTAGGCCAGGGACCCGACGACCCCCCCGGTCTGCGTGAGGCAACTGTCCTGCCCGTCGATCTGCTTGGCCACGCCGAAATCGAGGACCTTCACGTACCAATCGCTCGTCGCCCTGTCCCGGTGAAGGAAGATGTTCGTGGGCTTCAGGTCGCGATGAACGATCCGCGCCTCGTGCGCGACGGACAGCGCGTACGCCACGTCCCGCCCGATACGCGCGGTGAGGCTGGACGAAAGGGTGTGTCGTCGTTGCAAGAGCGCCGCGACGGTCTCCCCCGTCAGGAGCTCCATGGCGAGGAAGGGATCACCTTTCTCCGTCTCACCCGCCTCGTAGAGCTCCACGATATTCTGGTGACGCAATTGCCCGCAGAGGCGAGCCTCTCGGACGAGGCGCCTCCGGAGGTGCTCATCCTGGCTCTTGATCAACTTGAGCGCGACGCGCCTCCCCGTGGGCTCGTGCAGCGTCTCCCACACGGCCCCCATCGCGCCGTCACCGATTGGACGGACGAGCTTGTATTCGCCTCGGACGACGTCTCCGACCTTCATGCTGCCCTCTCGGTCGGCGATCCTACCACCGGGTTCGTCGTCGCCCAGCAGCCTGCCGGCGATTGTGGGGATCCGCCCTCGACGCGTGCTCCGCGTTATGCCGGGGGCTTCCCGGGAATCGAAGCCCCCTTCGGATTCAATGGGGTTGATATCGGGGGCAATGGCGTTTGCGTTGCGGGCATTCTGAATCGGGCCCCCGCCGCCGTCCCGAAGTCGCGTTCTGGTTGAGGGGCTCGGGGCGATCGCCCCTCAACCCTCCCCGCCCGGCCCTTCCTCCTCCTCCCCGCCTGCGCCCGCCCGCAGATGAATCCGCTTGTACTCCTTCGACGCCGGCCCGTGGGATTCGCGCACCACGCGCTTGAACGCGAGATACTTCTCGTAGGCCGGCCCGTACGCTGCTGCGCGTGCTTGCTTGGCGCTGCCGAGGTCCTTGTTTGCCTCCACCGATTCGCTGATCTCCTTGATCGCCAGAGGCGCGCGCTTGCCGAATTCGCCGCTCAGGACCTCGTCGGCCCATGGCGTCCCCAGGTGATCGTCGATCGCGTCGAGCAGCTCCTCGATCGCGGTCACCTTGTCGGTATCGGTCGGCTGACGCTTCAGCGTGTCCGGCACCTTCAGCGTGGGCAGGTAGGCCAGCGTGACGGCGCGCGCTTCGCGATAGGGTTTGTCGATCGATTCGAGCGCGGTCGAGGCCTCGGAGTCCTCCTTCGCGGCCGCGCTCTCGCCCGCCGACACGGACTTCTGCGCGGCGAGGAACGTATCCGCCGGGGCCTTCAAGACGTCCGCATACACGCGCCTCACGACGATCGGCGCATTCGCGTCCGTGCCGAGCTCCTGACAACGCGTCAGGAGCCGATGAAAACGCTTGTAATCGATCGCACCCATGTTCTCCCTTGCCTCCACACCAGCGTGCGTGTGCTGGTTCCGTGTGGACGGTATCAGGAAGTCGTCGAATCGGGAGGCAGAACCGTGCTGCTGTACGTGCGCGAGGAGGGGTCGCTCGGGAAGGTCGGGCGGTGGTGCGGAGAGCCGGCGCGAGTGCGCACGAGAAAAACGCACCTTCGTGCGAAGGAACGGCACGGCCGCGGGAGCCAACGGCACGGCCGCAGGACCGAACCGCACATCCGTCGGAGCGAACCGCAAACCCGTGGGAAGGAAGGCGTGTGATGTGGCTCGCTTTACTCGGGGCGTGGGGAGCGCCTCCCGGCGCGTGCGAGGAGAGAGCTCGGCCGCGCGAGGCGCCCCGCCGCCCGCTCAGCCCCCCAGAAACCTCGTGAACCAGAACCGCGTGAACGCCGCGAGCGCCACGAGCCCCACGAGCGTGATGAACATCCCCGGCGCGATCATGTCCCGCGCCGTGAACTCGCCCTTGCTCGATGCATCCACGCGGAAGCCGTATGCCATCGCGTTCGGCGGCGTGCTCACGGGCAGCGGCATCGACAGCGTGCACGCGAACGCCGCGACGAGCAGGAGCGGCGCGTGCGGCACGCCTTCGAGCCCCATCACCACGGGCGCGAGCAGGTTCACCGCGGCCGTGTTGCTCATGACGGACGAGACCACCACCGCGAAGACCGCCACCACGCCCATCACCACGAAGGGCGGCAGCCCCGCCGTCGGGAGCCGCTGCGTCGCCCACGTCGCGAGCCCCGACTGCTCGACCGCCGCGCCGAGCGCGAGGCCGCCGCCGATGAGGAGGATCACGTCCCACGGCAACGCGCGCAGGTCCGGCGCGCGCAGGAGGTCCGTGCCGAAGAAGATCACGACCGGGAGCAGCGCGACCGTGCCCGAGGTCAGCGAGAGCGCGCCGCCGAAGACCCAGCCCGCCACGGTCAACACGAACACGCCGAGCACGAGCGCCTGCGGACGACCAAACGGCTGCAGCGGCTCGCCGTCGTCGAGCACGATCTCCTTCACGCCGCTCGGGTAACGCCGGCCGAGGTAGACGAGCAGGATGAGCTGCAGCACCACCTGGAGCGGCACCGCGAGCGCCATCCACGTGACGAAGCTCGGCGCCTCCGCGTCGAGGTAACGCATCACGATCGCGTTCGGCGGCGAGCTGATCGGCGTGGCCAGGCCGCCGAGGTTCGCCGAGAACGCGATGCCGAGCAGCAGCGCCTTGCGGAACCCGTCCCCCGGCGGGACACGCGCGAGCATCGCCGCCGCCGGGCCGAGCATCAGCGCGCACGCGGCCGTGTTGCTCATCCACACGCCGATCACGCTCGTCGCGATCATCATGGCGAGCACGATGCGCGGAGGCGACGTGCCCGCGCGGCGGAGGATCAAGCGCGAGATGCGCCGATCGAGCTGGGTGCGCTCGATGGCCACGCTGAGCACGAAGCCGCCCAGGAAGAGGAGCGTCACGTCCGAGAAAAACGCGTTCAAGAAGAGCGTCGGTCCGTGGCGCGCGGGGTCGAGCGCGGGCGAGAGCCAGACGAGCTCGAGCGCCAGGATGACGAGGCTCGTGACGAAGAGCGGCACCGCCTCGGTGAGCCAGAGCGCGGCCGCGACGATCACGATGCCGAGCGTGATCTCCGCAGGCCGCGCGAGCCCGAGCGGCGCGGCGAGCCAGCCGCGGTGCGCCGCGACGGCTCCGACGATCGCCAACGTGACCCCGACGAGCGCGCGTGGATCGACCCGCAACACGAGGGGCGCGAGGTTCGAGACCCTGGGAAGCTCCCGCGACATGGCCGCTTCTTACCCGCCCGCCGGCCGCGACGCACACGCCTCTCCGCGCTTTGCTTCGCGCGTGGGGCGGTGCATCCTCGCCCCCTCGTGCCCGACGCTCGCCCCGCCCACGACGCCCGGATCTGGCTCTACGCCTTCGGCTATTTCGCCTGCTACTGGCCCTACAGCGCGCTCACGAAGCTCGCCTCGCAGGGCCGGATCCCCGGCATGACACGCGTGGTCTCCGGCGCCGAGCTCCTGCCCGTCACGACGATCGCCTCGCTCGTCGGCATGTTCGTCTTCCTCTCGTGGCGTGGCCTCTTCCGGTACGCCACGCATCGGACCGTCCTCGGCCTCCGCGTCCCTTTCCCCACGCGCTGGACCTTCCTCTCGGGTGTCGCCACCGCGGTCATCATCCCGACGACCACGCTCGCGTACACGTTCGACGGCGTCTCGATCGTCCTCATGATGTTGCTCATGCGCGGCGGCGTGCTCGTCCTCGCGCCCTTCGTCGACGTGCTCTCCGGCAGGCGCGTGCGGATCGTCTCGTGGGTCGCGCTCGGCTTGAGCCTCGCCTCGCTCGTCGTCTCGCTCGGCACGGGCGCGAGCTACGAGCTCACCCTGATCGCCGCGATCGACGTCGCCGCTTACCTCGCGAGTTACTTCTTCCGGCTGCGCTTCATGAGCAAGCTCGCGAAGTCCGACGACCCGGACGTCATGCTCCGTTACTTCGTCGAGGAGCAGATGATCGCGACGCCCGTCGTGGTGCTCACGCTCGCCGTGGGCGCGCTGATCGGCAAGGGCGCGGCGCTCGAGGCGCTGCGCTCGGGGTTCGTGTCGCTCGGCAGCGCGGGCGCGCTCCTGCCGGCGATCGGGATCGGCTTGCTCTCGCAGGGCACGGGCATCTTCGGCGCGCTCATCCTGCTCGACGGGCGCGAGAACGCGTTCTGCGTGCCGGTGAACCGCGCGTCGAGCGTGCTCGCCGGCGTGCTCGCCTCGGCGACGCTCGCGCTGCTCGGGCTCGGTCGGGCGACGCCGATGAGCGAGCTCGCCGGGGCGGGGCTCGTGCTCCTCGCGATCGTGGTGCTCGCGTGGCCGACGATCGCGGCGGCGCGGCAGGGGAAGCTCAAGGCCGACGCGCGCCCCGCGTCCGCATCACCTCCGTGATCGCCGCCGCGAGCGTGCCCTTCGTCGTCATCCCGGAGAGCTCCACGCCGAGGTCCACCAGCGTCCGCGCCACGGCCGGGCCGATGCCCGAGAGGATCACCCGCGCGCCGAGCAGCCGCGCCGCCTGCGCGGCCGAGATCAACGCGTTCGCCGCGTGTGTGTCCACCATCGAGACGCCCGTGATGTCGAGGATCACCGTCGTCGCCCGCTGCGCCTGGATCCCCGCGAGCAACACGTCGAGGATCTGCTGCGCGCGCGCGTCGCTGATCGAGCCGACGAGCGGCATCGCGATCACGCCCTCGGCGATCGGCATGAGTGGCGTCGAGAGCTCGCGGATGAGCGCGTCCTGCGATGCGATCACCCTCGCCTCGAGCGCCGCGCGCTCCACCACCGCCCGCTGCTCGAGCGACAGGTCGCGGATGATCGCGGCGAGGCCGAGCACCTCCTCGGGGCCCGCGCGCACCACGTAACAGTCCACCTGCGCCGGCAAGGGCGCGCCGTCCGCGCCGCGCAGCGAGAGGATCCCTCGGTACGAGCTCCCGTCCACGAGGGCCGCGTAGAGCGCCTCGCGTGATGGCGTGTCGCTCGGCCGGATCACGTCGACGAGCGGCAGGCCGATCACCTCGTCGCCTGCGTCGAACATCTTGCGATAGGCCGGGCTCACGCGCGTCACGTCGCCCTCGGGGCTCGCGATCACGACCGCGTCGGCCGCGTGCTCGGCGAGCGCGCCGAAGATCCGGTTCTCCGCGTTCACCCTCCGCAGCGCCGCGGATCCGGCCTCCCTGTCCGCTTCGAGGCGCGCGAGCTCGCCGCGGAGAGCTTCGATGTCGCGCTCCCTCTCGGCGAGGGTTCGCTCGAGCGCCGCGACGCGCTCCTCGGTCGTCCCCCCGTCCTCGCTCCCCACGATCGATCATCCTAGGCGGTCGGCGCGGCGCGTCGCCAAAAATTGGGCCCTTCCAGGTCGCTTCCGGTAGGGGGGCAACATGATCATCGCGCTCACCGGACAGAAGGGTGGGATCGGCAAGAGCACCACGGCGGTGAGCCTCGCCGTGGCCGCGCTCGCGCGGGGGAAACGCGTGCTGCTCGTGGACGCCGATCCGCAGGGCACGGTGCGCACGTGGGGCGAGGTCGCGAGCGAGGCGGGCCAGGCGACGCCGACGATCGTGGCCATGGGCGCGCAGATGCATCGCCCCGGGCAGCTCGACTCCGTCTCCCCCGCGTACGACCTCACGATCATCGATTGCCCGCCGCGTCACGGCGAGATCTCGCGGGCAGCGCTCATGGTCGCGGACATCGCCGTCTTCCCCTGCGGCCCGACCGCGGCCGACGCGTGGGCGCTCGCCTCCGCGATCGAGGTGTTCCGCGAGGCCAGCGCGCTCCGGGACAAGCTCGCGGGGTGCGTGCTCATCACCCGCAAGCAGGGCCGCACCGCGCTCGCGAAGAGCGCGCGCGCCGTGCTCGAGACCTCGGGCCTGCCGGTGCTCGGCGCCGAGCTCGGGTTTCGCGTGGCTTATCAGGAGGCGATCGCCGTGGGGAAGGGCGTGACCACGTACGCCCCGCGCGACGCCTCCGCCAGAGAGATTCACCAATTGCTCGACGAGCTCACGAGGTTCCACCATGGCCAAGAAGCAAGTCGCGGTTTCGCTCCGCAAGCCGCCGTCGCCTGAATCGATCGACGCTTTCGTCAGCGGGGACGAGGCGCCCGCGCCGACGGCCGCGGCGCCGAAGCGCGCTCGCCGCGCGAAATCGACCGAGACCACGCCCGTCCCGGAGAGCGTCACGCCCGTCCCGGAGAGCGCCGTCGTCGCGACCGCCACGCGCGTGGAGGCGCCCGCGGAGCCCGCCGCCGCGCCCGCCGAGCCGACCGTCGTGGGCGGCGTGCCGCTGCGCCCGGTGACCATTTACCTGACGCCCGAGCTCGCCGAGCGCCTCACGGTCCATTGCATTCAGCACGACCGCGACCTGAGCAACGTCATCGGCGAGGCCCTCACGAATCACCTCGCCCCGCGCCTCGGCGCCGGCGCCTCGGAGGGCGCTCCCGCCTCCTCCGCGGCCCCGCCCCCGCGCCCGTCCGCGTTCTGGGGGAGCGCGCCCTTCCCGCACGTGGAATGGCCGCCGCGTCGTATCGGTCAGATCGTCGAAATCGGGCGTATCCTGCTCGATGTCGTCCGTCGGCGCGGATACGCCGCGACGGCGTAGTCCTCCACGTTCCATTTTCGTCGGGCGTCATCCACCCCGCTGCCCGGCGGAAATCTTGCACAACGGTTGAAAGCGCCTCGCCTTTGCGCCGAACATGCCCGCCCGGCGCCGGTCCGGCCGTCGCCGGCCTATCGTCTCCCTTACTGAACGAGGAGCTTCTTCTCATGCGAAAGAGCCGAATCGGTCTGCTGTCGTTGTCGCTGGTCACGCTGTTCGCGCTGGGTTGCAGCGGCGATCCCGGCCCGCAAGGGCCCGCGGGGCCGCCGGGGCGGGAGGGGCCGAGCACGGAGCCGAGCATCAACGGGATCACGCCGGGCAAGGCGTTCATCTCGCGCCGCGCGGACGTCACGATCAGCGGGTTCAACACGGCCTGGACCGAGGCCACGACCGTCGACTTCGGGCCGGGCGTCACGGTCGTGGACAAGAAGGTCGCGAGCCCCACGGCGATCGTCGCGACGATCGAGATCGACGCGTCGGCCGCCGCCGGCGCGCGTGACGTGAACGTCACCGAGGGCAGCTCGACGGTCACCTACAAGGGCGCCTTCACGCTCGACGCGCCGCTCGATGTCCTGGTCACCGGCACGCAGGCGCAGGGCTCGATCCTCGTGGCGAGCGCGAAGATGAAGGACCTCTCCACGCCGCTCGACCTGACCTCGACCGGCGACGGGTTGTTCACGCCGATCGTGTACACGAACGTCTTCGTGTCGGGCTCGTCCGGCGTCTCCGGCGACGTGGAGGACGTGCAGCTCTACGGCGCCGATCTGATCCTCTTCACGGACGTGAACGTGCCGGCCGGGCCGGCGGACATCTCGATCGAGAGCGGCCCGAGCGGCGAGGAGATCATCTCGCCCGCGTCGGGCAGCTTGCAGATCGAGGCGCGCACGCCGGTCGCGCTCGCGCCGGGCATGAGCGTCAGCGGCACGGTCGATCAGCCGCTCGCGTCGCTCCTGTTCCAGTACACGCCCTCGGGCCCGGGGAAGGTCATCACGGTCGAGGCCACGGCCGACTCGCCGAACGCCCGGCCGGGCTTCGCGGTGCTGCCGGCGAGCGGCAAGTTCGCCGAGATCATCGACTTCGCCGTGGCCCCGTCGCTCGAGGTCGGCGCGGACCCGATCTACCTCGTGTACTGGGACAACTCGGGGGCGTCGAACTACGCGGTCAACGTCGAGGTCAAGGAGCTCGTCCCGGCCGAGACCGAGCCGAACAACGCCTGCGCGGAGGCGCAAGCGGTCGCCTCGCTGCCGGCGACCCTCGACGCGTTCAAGATGTCGGACAAGGACGACCAGGACTGGCTCGTCGTCGACATCGCCGAGGCGGACGTGGGCAAGGTGCTGCACGTCGTCACGTCGCCCGGCGAGGCGCAGACCGACACGGTCGTCGAGCTCGTGGGCCCGGACTGCATGACGTCGCTCGGCGTGAGCGAGGACTCGGACTACCACGAGGACTTCACGAGCGCCCCGCTCCCGGGGGCGGGCAAGTATTACATCAAGGTCTCGAACTCGACCTACGGCTACTCCGGCGCGCTCTACAACCTGTCGATCACGCTCGAGTGAACGAAGCGAAGGGGAGCGCGCCCCTCGGGCGTGCTCCCCGCCGCGCCGCCCGTTCTCCCCGGAAAAACCTCCCCGCCGCGCCCGAGGGCCTTGACGCGAACGCGGGTCTTCGGAATGCTCCCCTTCGCTCGAAAGAGGAGGGAACCCCCATGAGCATTCTTGAACCGTCGAAGCCGGCACCTTCGAACTGGCCCCGCATCTCGTCCGCCCTTTATTACGAGGACTCACGCGCCGCGATCGAATGGCTCTGCCGCGCCTTCGGCTTCCAGGTGCGGCTGCTCGTCGAGGGCAAGGACGGGAGCGTCGAGCATTCGGAGCTCGTTTACGGCGACGGGCTCGTCATGGTCGCTCACCCGAAGCCGGAGAAGTTCCCGCACACGCGGGCCCCGAACCAGATCGGCGGCGCGAACACGCAGAACATGATGGTGTACGTCGACGACGTGGAGGCACATTGCGCGCGGGCCCGGGCCGCCGGCGCGCGGATCGTCAAGGAGCCGGAGACCGTCGATTACGGCGAGGAATACTGGTCGGACCGCGGATACGAGTGCGTGGACATCGGCGGCCACCACTGGTGGTTTTACCAGCGGCTCCGCGACCCGAAGACGGCCTGATCGTCAGGGCGCCTGGAGGAAGATCGTGGTCTCCCCGGCGGCCGCGGGGACCTTCACCCACGCCGAGCGCGTCTCCGGCTCGAAGAACCAGCCCGCATTCGCGGCGTCGAAGGCGTCCCGCGTGGCGTGCTCCGGGACCATGCTCCCGGAGACGAGCACCGCCGCGGGCTTGCCGTCCCTGCGGACGCGAAAGAGCGTATCCCCGAGCGTGCGCGAGATCGACACGAAGGAGCCGTCCGCGTTCGTGGACGTCTTCACCACGGTCACCATGTCGTCCGCGTCGTGCAGGGAGAAGCTCGTCTCCGTGGAGGCCGGGAACACGAGCAGCGTGAGCTTGCCGCCGGAGAAAGTATTGCCGAGCCCCGTGACCTCGTCCGCGACGTGCATCGGCACGATGGCGCCGAGCCGGAAATAAAGCGGCACCTTGCGCAGATCGTTCGAGTAATCGACGGATACCGTCGTCCCGCCCGCGATCGGGTCCTCCGATTGCGTCCAGAAATCGACGTACGACGCGCCCGGCGGCAAGAGGACGTCCCGCTTGCCGGTGCCGTCGAGCAGCGGCGCGACGAGGAGGGCGTCGCCGAGCATGTACCGATAATCGCCGGGCCATTCGGCCTCCGCGCCCACGGGCCGCACGGGGACGGGCGCCCCCGCGTACGCCTCCTCGCTGAGGCTGTACCAGAAGGGGACGAGCTCGTGGTGGAGCTTCGACCAGAATCGATACGCATCGACGACCTCGGTGCCATTCTGGGGCACGGTCCAGGGCGTGATGTTCGCGCGGCCGTGGAGCTGCATGAACGGCGAGAGCGCGCCGATCGCCGTCCACCGCGCGAAATTCACGGGGTCGAGCGGGATCGCCTCGCCGAGAAGGTCCTTGTCGTTGCGATCGAGGTAGCCGCCGATGTCGGAGCCGAGGACCACGTACCCCGCGGCCGCCGAGCGGAACGTGTGGTCGAGCGCGTCGGCGAGCCCGACCCAGTCGCGGCGGTTGTCGCCCATCCACGCGACGGGCGCGTGCTCCTTCCTGGCGAAGAACCGGCCCTTGAAATCGTACGATTCATCCCAGGCGCGGACCATCGTGACGAACTCTTTGCCCCGCTTCGCGACGCCGTACGCGAGGAAGTCCTGGTAATAAGCCTCCGAATACGTCTGGTGCGGGACGGGCCCCGCCTTCGTGTTCACCGTGTCGAGGCGGACGTAGCTGTCGCCGAAATCGATCTTCCAGCCGTCGATCTTCATATCGAGCACGTGATCCTGCTGCTCGTGCCACCACGACCGGGCCGAGGGGTTCAAGAAGTCGACGGCGGCGCCCGAGCCCTTCCACCACGAGAATCGATTCGCGTCCTCCACGAAATACCCGCACGCCTCGCCCTCGGCCAGGTTCGGCGAGGGGCCCATGTACGCGTCGCCGCCCGCCTCGAGGTCGTACGAGACCGAATTCACGAGGTTCGTGATCCACAGGACGACCCGCACGCCGTCCGCGTGCATGTCGTCCACCATCTTCTGGAAATCGGGGTACCGCGAGGGGTTCGGGACGAACGTGTTGTAATGGGTCTCCCAGGGGCTATCGAGGACCACGGCGCCGACGGGGATGTCGCGCTCGCGGAAGCCCGCGACGAAGGCGTACGTGTCGGCCCCGTCGGAGATGTCCTTCGAGATCCACGGCTCGAAGGCCCAGCGCGGCGTGTGGCGCGCCGGCTCCGGGATGTCCTCGGCGGGCCTCTCGCAAGGGTCGACCGGGACCGGCGGCGGGGGCTTCGCCTCGGGCTCGTCCGAGCAACCGAAGAAGGCAAGCGCGAGGAGAGGCAAAGGCATCAAGGTATACCGCGTGAGCGAGACCATCTTCATTCGGCGAGCCTATCGCGCCTCGTCCGCCCCTGTCACTCGCCTGCCCGCGCCCCGTACCCGTGGTACGCTCGGCGCACGATGACCCACCCCGCGCCGGTGAACATCCTCGACCCCGGATTCAAGGCGAATCCATTTCCCTATTACGCCCGCCTGCGGGCCGGAGCGCCCGTCCATCCCACGAAGCTCGAGGACGGGCGCACGGCCTACCTGGTCACGCGATACGACGACGTCGTCGCCGTCCTCAAGGACCCTCGTTTCCTCAAGGACCGCATGGCCGTCCTCTCGCCCGAGCAGCTCGCCGAGCAGCCGTGGGTCCCGGACTTCGTCGCAGGGCTGCAGCGCAACATGCTCGACGTCGACGAGCCCGATCACCGGCGCCTGCGCAACCTCGTGCACAAGGCATTCACCCCGGCCCGGGTCGAGGACATGCGCGGGCGCGTGCAGCAGATCGCCGACGATCTGCTCGCGAAGGTCGCGTCCCGCGGGCGGATGGATCTCGTGCGTGATTACGCGTTGCCGCTGCCGCTCACCGTGATCGCCGAGCTGCTCGGCCTGCCCGAGGCGTCACGCCCGCGCTTCCATCGATTCTCGAACGCCTTGATGCAGACCACCTCGAACCTGAAGATGCTGCTCTCGTTGCCGCTCTTCTGGCTCGTGATCCGGGAGCTGCGCGCGCTCATCAAGGAGAGGCGCGCGCGGCCGCGAGACGACCTGCTCACCGCGCTCGTGCAGGTCGAGGAGGAGGGCAGCCGCCTCAGCGAGAACGAGCTGCTCGCGATGATCATCCTCCTGACCGTCGCCGGGCACGAGACCACGGTGAACCTCATCGCCTCCGGCACGCTCGCGCTCTTGCAACACCCGCGCGAGCTCGAGCGCCTCCGGAGCGATCCCTCCCTCTTCAAGACGGCCATCGAGGAGCTTTTGCGGTTCACGAACCCCGTCGAGATGGCCACCGAGCGTTATGCCCGCGAGGAGGTCGAGCTCGGCGGCGTCCGGATGCGCCGCGGCGAGCTCGTGCTCGTGGTCCTCGCCTCCGCGAACCGCGACCCCTCCCAGTTCGCTGACCCGGACAAACTCGACCTCGCGCGCGACCCGAACCGCCACGTCGCCTTCGGCCAGGGCATTCATTATTGCCTCGGCGCACCGCTCGCGCGGCTCGAAGGGCAGATCGCGCTCGCCACGCTGCTGCGAACGCTCCCCGACCTGCGCCTCGACGCGGCCCCGCACACCCTGCGCTGGCGCCCGACGTACATCGTGCGCGGCCTCGAAGCGTTGCCCGTCGCCTTCTGAAAAGCAAAACCCCCTCCCATCACGTGGATGAGAGGGGGTCTTCAGGCGAGATGCGACGTGATTACTGCTTGTCGCCGTTGCCGCCCTTGTCCTTCGGCTGCAGCGCCGTGAGGTCCTCGGCGATCATCGCCTTCGGGTTCATGAGCTCGAAGAAGGCCCTCTTCGCCATCTCGCCCGTCTCGCCCTGCTCCTGACGGAGCGCCATCAAGACGCCGCGCTCCTTCATGAACTTGAGCGTCTGGATCGCGCCCTTCTTCCGCGTCGCGTCGCCCGCCTTCGCGTCCTGCCAGAGGCGGTAACGCAAGACGACGCGCGTCTCGGAGTGCGGGCCGTTGTCGAACTTGAGGTTGTCGAACTGCGACTGGAGGCGCTGGCGCGACCACTCCTGCGGCACGTCCGCCACCTTGATGCGCGCGATCGCCTCGGCGTTCGTCACCCAGCGGTAGAGGTTGCCGCGCTTGAAGTCCTCGTCCGACCAGTAACCGAACGCCCGGAAGTAGTGATCCTTCAGGTCATTCAGCGCGTCCGGGCCGAAGTCGCCGTACATGGCGACCGTGCGGGCCGCCGTCTCCGCCGTGCCGCCGAGGATGAGCGCGAGCGCCGCGGCGTTGCGGATCTCCGGGTTCTGAAGCTTCTCGAAGAGCTTCACCTCCGTCGCCTGATCGAAGCCGCCGATGCCGATCGCGCGGGCGTAGGCCATGCGCAGGCCGATGTCGAGCTCGGGCGTGAGCAGGTCCGCGAGCTCGCCCGCGATCGCCGGCACGGGCTTGAGCGAGAGCGTCGAGGCGTAGCAGGCGCCGATGAGCTGCTTGCGCGGCTCCTTCTTCGCCCCGTACTCCTTCGCCTTCTTCGCGACCTCGCTCATCGTCTTGTCGTCGGCGCACCACGCGAGCGCGTCACACGCGGCCTGGCGGGCCTCCTCGTGCCACGACTCGTCCTCGATGAACTCCATGAGCGGCTTCGAGGCCTTGTTGTCGCCCCACTGCCCGAGGCCCTGCGCCGCGCCGTAACCGACGGCGCGCAGCGCCATGCCGAGCATCGCGAGGCCCGCGCCCTGGAGCGCGTCCTGCGTGATGTCCATCTTCTTGTCGGGCTTGCGCTTGAACTGCTCGAGCAGCTTCGGGAAGGACGGCTCGTCCTTCATCAGGCCGACGTAGCGGAGCGCGCTCTGCGCCGTCTCGAAGGACGTGGGGAAGGGAGGCTGCGCGCCCTCCTTCGGCAGCGGATCCTTCGGGAACGCCCAGTCGCGCAGGTCGTTCTTGATCTTCTCGCTCTGCACGGCGGCGAGGAAACGCAGGCCGTTCGCGTGCGGCTGCGGGCGGTCCTTGATCCAGAAGATCACGCTGTCCTCGGCAGCGGCCTTGAGCTCGTCCTTCTTGTCGGGGTGGATCGTCGCGAGGTCCGCGAGCATGCGGGTCGCGACGACACGCGGCAGATCGGTGCGCGAGAGATGGCCGCCCTCGTCGGCCTCCCAGAACCGCTCCTGCGCGTAGAGCTTCAAGGGATCGGCGCGCATGCGCTCGCCGAGGTACTTCGCCGCGCGGACGTCGCCGACCTCGGCGAGGCGCGTGCCGGCCTCGCCCTGCCAGTGCAGCGTGGGCTTCGAGCCGTCGAGCCACTTCACGAGCGAGTCACCGACGCGCGGATCGGCGATGTCCTTCATCATCTCGAAGAGCTGCTTCGTCTGGAACCACTCGGTCTCGGGCGGATCCTTCTTCACGCTGGCGAGCGCGAGCACGAGGCCCTCGCCGCCGATGCCGTCGCGCAGCGCCTCGAGGAATTTCTGGCGGTTCTCCTTGTCGGAGGTGCCGAGCGCGGCGAGCAAGGGCGCGCGCGCGGTCTCGTCGCCGATCTTGCCGAGGCCCGTGGCGGCCTCGCGGCCGACCTCGGAGTCGGGATCCTTCACGAGCTGGATGAGCGTCTGCGTCCACTTCGGGGTCGCGTCGCGCGAGAGCAACGTGGCCACGAGCTGGCGCACCGACGGGCTCTGATCACCCGCGAGCTTGGCGAACTCGTCGAGCGACACGAGCTGCGCGAGCTTCTCCGGATCAAACGCGACGCCGCCGCCGAGGCGCTCGACCTTCGACAGGAAGCCCTTCCTGTACTGGTCCATCGCGTCCTTGAAGACGGCCGGCTCCTTCAGCGTGACGAGGGCCCACACGATCTGCGGCCTGTCGCTCTCGTCGGCGTCCGCGAGCGCCTTGAGCAGCGCGGCCTTGCCGGCGTCGCCCTTCGGCGTGCCGTAGTAGGCGAGCACCTGCGCGGCGACGCCCTTCACGCGATGATCGGGCTGCTCGAGCGCCTTGACCGCGAGCGTGACGCCCTCGGGATCCTCGGCGTAGGCGAGTTGGATGAGCGCCTCTTGCTGCAGCGACCACTCGTTCGAGTTCGCGGCCCAGGTGCGCCAGCGCGGGATCTGGTCCTTCACGGGCAGGACGAAGATGTTCTTCTTCTCCTTGACGACCTGCTCGACCGTCATCTTCTCCTGGCCCTGCTTGATGCCGAAGAAGAGCGCGGCCGCGCCGCCCGCGACGATGAGCAGCGCCACGATGATCGTGACGGGGTTGAAGCGACCCTTCTTGAAGTCGCCGTCGCCGAAGTCGGCGCCGCCGCCGCCCGCGGGCGCGGGGGGGACGGCGCCGCCGGGCGGCGCGCCGGGCAGATCGGCGTCGTCCGGGGGCCACTTGGCGAGGAGCCGATCGGGCGTTCGGAGCCGCCGCTTGATGGGTCTCGTGTTGCCCCCGATCCCCCGGGGAGGAGGCTGTTTTCCGTTGGGAAGAGGAGACGGTTCGGGCTGTGGATTCGGACGATCGAGCATGGTTCCTCCCCGCGTCGCTCTCGTGCGACCGGCGGAGCGGCGGCGCCGCTTTGCGGGGACCGAACATACCAGGGGTGGGCTTTCGGGCGCAGCCGCAAAGAACTGCTAAGGGAGACGGGTGCCGATGCCTGCCGCCGAGACCTCCGACGGGAAGCTCCGATCCTGGGTGTTTGCTGGCCTCCTCGGCCTGGGCGCGCTCGCGGGTCTGTCGCTCATGCCCCGGGTCGTGGGCGGCGGCAGCCCGTTCGAGGGCAAGCCGGCGCCGGACGCGGTCTTTTCGGTCGCGGCGAACGGCGATCCCGGGGCGCGTATGCAGATCGAGCAGCTCAAGGGGCACCCGGTGGTCCTGGATTTCTGGGCGACCTGGTGTGGCCCTTGCGCCGCGCAGGCGCCGATCCTCGATCGGATCGCGCGTCGTTACGAGAAGCAGGGCCTCATCGTGCTCGGCGTCAACGCCCACGACCCGCCGGCCAGGGCCAAGAGTTACGCGGAAAAGAAGGGATTATCGTATCCCATCGTCATCGACGCGGGCCAGGAGGCGGCGCAGGCCTACGACGTGACCAACCTGCCGAGCCTCGTGGTGATCGATCGCGAGGGGAAGGTCGTCCGGTACCTGACGGGGCTCGTCGACGAAGCGTCGCTCGACGAGATCATCGCGGCGACGCTGTAGCTTCACCCACTGGTACACGAGGAACCGCTCCACCGCGGCGAGCGCGTGCCCCGTGCGCTCCGAGGGGAACACCTCGAAGGCGTGCTGCGCGCCCGGCAGCTCCGCGTAGAGCACCGGCGCGTGGCTCTCCTTGCGCAAGAGCTCCACGAAGAGCCGCGCCTCCGCCACGGGCACGAGCGAGTCGCGATCGCCGTGCACCACGAAGAACGGCGGCGCGTCCTGTCGCACCAGGCTCATCGGCGAGGCCGCCTCGAACGCCGCCCGGTCCTCGTCGAGCCGCTTCTTCATCACGCTCTTCTCGAGGATCGCGCGCAGCAGCGTGCCCTTCCAGATCCCGCGCCGGTCCGTGAAATCGTAGACCCCGTAGAACGGCACGCAGGCTTGCACGCGTGTGTCCACGTCCTCGAAGCCGGGCTGGTACTGCGGATCGTTCGGCGTGAGCGCGGCGAGCGCCGCGAGGTGGCCGCCGGCCGAGCCTCCCGTGATCACGAGGAAGCTCGGGTCCGCCCCGTACGCCGCGCCGTGCTCGCGGATCCACCGGATCGCGCTCTTCACGTCGATGAGGTGATCCGGGAACGTGAAGCGCGGCGAGAGCCGGTAGTTCGCCGACACCACGACCCATCCGTGCGCGGCGAGCCGGTAGGCGAGGGGTTTGCCCTGGTCGTCCTTGCTCCCGATCACCCAGGCCCCGCCGTGCACGAAGAGCACCGTGGGGCGCGGCTTCGTGTTGCCGCGTGGCCTGTACACGTCGAGGCGCAGGTTCACTCCGCCGGCGCGCGAGAAGACGATGTCGCGCACGACCTCCACGCGGCCGTCGAGCACGGGCAGCGGCAAGAGGCGCTGCCGCAGCGGGAAGTGCTCGTCGACGTGCGCGCCGATCTCCTCCGGGATCAGGCGCCGGTACTCCGCGCCGAGCCCCTCGCGCAGCGCTGACTCCGTCACGTCGCGCGTCTTGCGTGCGTCGACCACGATCCGCACGAGCCCGACCCACGAGAGCGACACCACGCAGAGCGCGAGCCAGCCCGGCCAGCCGTCGAGCCCGCCGGCCCAGACGAACAGCGTCGTCGCGAGGGCTTGCCAGAACAGGTGATGCGCCGCGAGCTCGCCCGTCAGCCACGACGCGAAGAAGCCCGCGCCGACGAGCGGCCAGAACCTCCGGGCGGGCCGGAGCGCGTTCAATGTGAACATGGCCCCGATGGCCGCGGCGATCAGGAAAAGCACGGGTACGGGGAACGGGAAGGGCAGGGGCACGTCGCGAGCAGGATGACCGAGGCCGGGCGTGTTGTCCCGCGTCGACGTGCCGCGCCGCGCCTCGCCGAGCGGGCTCTTTCGTGAGGCGAACGCGTCAGGCCCACACGTCTTCGGCCACGCTCGCCACGACCGCGTGCTGGAACCGGAACGTCCGCGCCCGATCGTACGTCCCCGTCAGGTTCAGCGCGATCTCGTCGAACGACGCGCACCGCGCGCGACGGAAGCCCTCCTCGTAGAGCATCGGCAGCGCGTGATCGACGCCGAACACGACGGGCTCGCCCATCTCGGCCACGCCTTCCCGCGCGGCGACGGACGACGGATCACGCACGTCGCCTTGGCCCATGCGTTTGCCCACGTGATCGAAGACGATGACCGAGCGCGGGTCGAGCTTCTCCGCGATGCGCCGCAGCGTCGCGCGGACGGCCGCTTCGTCGAGGTAATACGTCACGCCCTCCCAGAGCAGGAGCGCCGGCAGGTCCGCGCGAAACCCGCTCGAATCGAGGCGCTCCACGAAATCGTTCACCGCGAAATCGCAGGGCACGTACGTCGCATTCTCGGACGGGTATCCGGGCAGCGCGTAGACCCGCGCGAGTTTGTCCGCCTGCGTCGTCGGGTGATCCACCTCGAAGAAACGCACGCCTCTTTGCCCGAGCCGCGCGGCGCGTGTATCGAGCCCGGCGCCGAGCACCACCACCTGGGTGCACCCTCGCGCGAGCCACCGCGTGGTCTCGTGGTCGAAGAGCGCCGTGCGCAGCGCCACGAAGAGCTCGATGTGCTGGTAGCCGAGCTCGTAACGCGCTGCGTCCTCGAACCCGCCGGGTCCGGCGAGGGCACGGGCGAACGGATCGTTGCAGAGCGGCGTCTCTCGCTCCGTCGCGCGCGCTCGGAGGGCCGCGATCATCCTCGCCGTTCGGCTCGGCTGCTGCATCGTCCCCAGAATGACAGGCCATGCCGCAGCGCGCAACGTCCACGTTCCACCCGGGACGGACCGTCCGGCTTCGTGTCCGCGGCGGCGGGCCCTCGCTCGTGTCTCGCGAGGAGGGCCCGGCTTCCGTCGACGATTACGGCAGCGAACCCCAGCACGCGCTGCACCCGGCCAAGCAGCAGCTCAACGACCCGGTGCAGGAGCAGCTCGTGGCGTTGCACCACCCGGAGCAACTATCGGCGAGCTCGTCGACCTTCTGGGTCTCGAGCCCCGGAACGGACGCGAGGTCCTCATTCGCGACCTTCGGCGCCCGACCGAACTCCTGGACGCTCGAAGGATCGAGGTTGGCGCGCTCGAGCGGCGTCTCGGCGCGGACGACGTTGCCCGCGCCATCGCGGGTCAGCTCGTGCAATCCGACGTCGGTCTCCTCGTCACCGGCGCCGGCGACACAACCGGCCGCGAGGACACCCACGAAGCAAGCGAGAAGCGAACGAAAGACGAAACGACGGGTCATGGCGAGACCTCCTGCGAATCGTGACAGGTGAATGGATATCGGGACGTCGTAAAGCGACACGTATGCCGGCGCTTCACGAGAGCTCCGTCCTCGTTCGAATACGCTAGGCCAGAGGCCGTGGTCCGTACAAAGAAACGATGCACAAATCCGCCGCCTCGCGCCGATTGCGAGCGGCCGCGCGGTGTTGTGAACAATGAATGCGTTTTACTTCACGGCACACGCCCGCGAGGGTGAGCCGACGTCCATCTTGCAGGATGCCCGGCGGCCCGGCCTTCGTGATCAGGCGAAACGGACCTACCGCGCGAGTTTCCTCCACGCCGCCGCGAGCGCCTCGGCCGCCCGCGTGCTCTCCGCCTCCGTCGTCCCGCGCCCGAGCGTCAATCGCACCGAGCCGAGCGCCTCCTCCGGCTTCACGCCCATCGCCAGGATGACGCTCGACGCCGCCTCGTGCCCGTCGTGACACGCCGAGCCCGTCGACGCGGCCACCTCCGCGGCCTCCGCGAGCAGCGCCGTCCCGCTCACCCGCGGGAACCGCACGTTCAGCGTGTTCGGCAAACGTTTGTCCGCGTGGCCATTCAGCAAGAGCCCCGGCACGCGCTCCCGGAGCAGGACAAACAGCTTGTCCCGTAAAACCTTCACCCGCGCGCCCTCCTCCTCGAGGTCCCGCGCCGCCCGCGCCGCGGCGACCCCGAGCCCCACGATCGCCGGCACGTTCTCCGTCCCGGGCCGGATCCCCCGCTCGTGCCCCGCGCCGACCATGAACGGCGCGATCGGCATGTCTTTCCGGATGAACAGCGCCCCCACGCCTTTCGGCGCGTAGAGCTTGTGCCCCGCGATCGACAGGAGATCCACCCCGAGCGTCGCCACGTGGATCGGCACCTTGCCCACGGATTGCGCCGCGTCCGTGTGCACGACCGCGCCCGCGCGCCACGCCGCGCGCGTGATCTCCTCGATCGGCTGGAGCACGCCCGTCTCGTTGTTCGCGTGTATCACCGTGATCACGCCCGTCGCGTCCGAGAGCTCGCGCGCGACGTCCTCGGCGCGCACGCGCCCCTCGGCGTCCGCGCGCACGATGGAGACGCGATTCTTTCGTTTCGAGAGCTCGACGCAGCACCTCATCGTCGCCGGGTGCTCGATGTTCGACGTGATGATCTGGGGCCGATCGGGCAGCGCCTCGGCCACGCCTCGGATCGCCAGGTTGTTCGCCTCGGTCCCGCCCGACGTGAAGACGAGCTCCTCCGGCGCGCACCCGATGAGCGCGGCGACCTCGGCCCGCGCCGCCTCGATCGCGGCCCGCGCGCGCCTGCCGTAGACGTGGCTGCTCGAGGGATTGCCGAACCCGCCTCGCAGCCAGGGCAACATGGCGTCGACGACCTCGGGCAGGAGCGGCGTCGACGCGTTGTAGTCGAGGTAGATCGGGTCTTCGGCGTGCACGATATCCTGGCGGTACTCAGGCCCGGCGTTCGCGTCAAGCGCGCCCTTCGTAAAAGCCCGCTCGCCTGCCTTCGCGCTTCCCCGCGCCCTTCGCCTCGGCTATCCTGCCCGCGAAAATCGTCTCGGAGGCAGAAGATCATGGCGGAAAAGTACCGGCTGGTGACGCGGAGCGACTTCGACGGCCTCGTCTGCGCCGTCCTCTTGAAGAAGCTCGGCATCCTCGACGAAATCAAGTTCGTCCACCCGAAGGACATGCAGGACGGCAAGGTCCCCGTCACGGACCGGGACATCTCGACGAACCTCCCGTACGTCGAGGGGGTGCACCTCGCCTTCGATCACCACGCCAGCGAGACGCAGCGGGTCGGCAAGCGCGAAAACCACATCATCGACCCGCACGCCCCCTCGGCGGCCCGCGTCGTGTGGCGCCATTACGGCGGCAAGGAGCGGTTCGCGGACATCCCCGACGACATGATGGAGGCCGTCGACAAGGCCGACGCGGCGCAGTTCTCCCGGGACGAGATCCTCTCGCCGAAGGGGTGGGTGCTGCTCAACTACCTCATGGACGCGCGCACGGGCCTCGGCCGATTCCGACAGTTCCGCATCTCGAACTACGACCTCATGATGCGCCTCATCGACGCTTGCCTCGAGCATTCCGTCGAAGAGATCCTCGAGATGCCCGACGTCAAGGAGCGCGTCGACATGTATTTCGAGCACGAGGCGCGCTTCAAGGAGCAGATCCAGCGCTGCTCCACCGTGCACAAAAACCTCGTCGTGCTCGACCTGCGGAACGAGGAGACGATCTGGGCGGGCAACCGCTTCATGATCTACGCGCTCCACCCCGCGTGCAACATCTCGATCCACGTGATGTGGGGGCTCAAGAAGCAGAACACCGTGCTCGCCACGGGCAAATCGATCCTCGACCGGAGCAGCAAGACCAACGTCGGCTCGCTCATGCTCGAATACGGCGGCGGCGGGCACGAGGCGGCCGGCACCTGCCAGATCGACAACGACAAGTCCGACGAGGTCCTCCGGACCCTCATCACCCGGATCAACGCCGACGGCTGAACGATCGTCGTTCACAACCCCCGAGGGCCGTCGTCCACCCCTTGCCATGATCGAACGTCGCTCCTTCCTCCTCGGCTCGCTCGCCGCGGCCGCGTCCACGACCCTCGGCTGTGCTTCCCAGGCCCCGCCGCCCCCCGCCGATCCCGCGGGGGCCGCGGGCCCGAGCGCTCCGCCTCCGCCTGAGACGAACCAGAAAAAGAGCCTGCTCATCCTCGGCGGCACGGGGTTCGTCGGGCCCGCCGTGGTCGAGGCGGCGCGGGCGCGCGGGTTCTCGGTCACGCTCTTCAATCGCGGAAAGACCCGCCCCGAGCTCTTCCCCGATATCGAGAAGCTCCGCGGCAACCGCGATCCGAACAAGGACGAGGGCCTCAAGGCCCTGGAAGGCCGCAGCTTCGACGCGGTCATCGACACCTCGGGCTACGTCCCCCGCATCGTCCGCGCCTCGGCCGAGCTGCTCGCGAAGAACGTCAAGCAATACATCTTCATCTCGAGCATCTCGGTCTACAAGGACAACTCCACGCCCAACATGGACGAGACCGCGGCCGTCGGGACCATTTCCGATCCCACGGTGGAGACCATGGGCAAGGAGTTCGAGAATTACGGCCCGTTGAAGGCGCTCTGCGAGCAGGCCGCGGAGAAGGCCATGCCCGGCCGCGTCGCGAACGTGCGGCCCGGGTACATCGTGGGCCCGGGTGATCCGACGGATCGATTCACGTACTGGCCGCTCCGCGTCGCGAAGGGCGGCGAGATGCTCGTCCCCGGCACGCCGAACGATCCCATTCAGGTGATCGACGTCCGCGACCTCGCCGAGTGGCTCGTGAAGCTCGTCGCCGAGAACACGACGGGCGTCTTCAACGCCACGGGCCCCGGCGCGCCGCTCACGATGGGCGGCGTGATCGAGGCGAGCAAGAAGGCCTCGCCGAAGAGCGACGTGAAGCTCACCTGGGTCCCGAACGCGTGGCTCGAAAAGAAGGGCAAGGAGGGCGGCGACGGGATCGATCTGCCGATCTGGGCGCCGCCCGAGGGCGAGACCGCGGGCTTTCACCGCGTGAACGTCGACCGCGCGAAGAAGACGGGCCTCACGTTCCGGCCGATCGACACGACCGTGGTCGATCTCCTCGCCTGGTTCAATGGTTTGCCCCCGGAGCGGAAGGACAAACGCCGCGCGGGGCTCACGCCCGAGCGCGAGGCCGAGCTTTTGAAGGCGTTCCACGAGGAGTCGAAGAAGAAATAATCGGTCAGCGCGGATCGAGCGCCTCGCACACGGGCGGCTTCACGCCCGTGTTCCAGCGGAACGAGTGCATCCATCCGTCGAGCGTCCGCTGCGCGTCCGGGTCCCGGAACGATTGCAAAAACACGATCGACCCCGTCCCCCCGCAGATCGGGACCATCACGGCCCGCACCGAGATCGGCGTCTCTCCCACCGTCCACCACCTCTCGATCCCGGCCCCGAGCGGCGTCGGCACGGGCCCGGTCCTCGCGGTCACGACCCGGCTTCCCTCCGCGCCTCTTTCGAGCCCGCCGGCGACGTCCGCGAAGAGTTTTTCCTGGAACCGCGGGGCCGTCACGAGATCCGACACGAAGAGGGCCCCGCTCACGAGCACGTCGGGGCGGCTGATCCGGAGCTCGAGCCCCTCGTGCCCGACGATCGCGTTCACCCCGAGCGGGATCCGCCCGGCGATCCCGAGCCACCGGCTGAAATAATCGTGCCCGACGAGCCAGCCGGGCTCCCGCCTCGGCAAGGGCGCGCGCGGCGGAAGCCGATAGGGCAGGGCCACGGGCGGGCTCGTCGGGGCGGCGATCGGCGATTCGAGGATCTGCCGCGCGGACGCCTCGGCGAGCGGCCCTGCCAAACCTCGGACCACGGCCACCCGGTTCTTCTCGGCGCGCACCACGATCCCGCCCTCGATCGACGCAGATCCGAGCGAGAGCGCGCGGAGGCACCCGGGGCTCGATTGAATTGCCGCGACAAACTCGACCGCGTCGCTCTCCGCGTCCCACGCCGTGCTCCAGAGCAGCCCCACGCCGCCGCTCTGCGCCGCGACCAGCGTGTACCGATCGCCGCCCCAGCCCGCGGCGGCCTGCGTGGAGAGCGGGGTGCAGCGATCGAGCACGACCCGCGTCTCGAGCTCGCCGAGCGTCCCTTCGTCGAGGGGCCGATACCCCGCGGGCGCCTGCGGCGCGGCGAGCACGACCGGCCGCTCGCCGGCGAGGTATTTTTCGGGATGCATCACCTGCTCGGTCGAGACGGGCGGCGACACGAACATTCGATTGACGAGATCGAGCCCGCCTGCGCGATAAAGCTCGGCCACCATGGCCGTTCCGGCGTGATACCGGAAGAGGAGGCGCTCGCGCACGATGGGCGGGGCGCGAAGCAGCGCTGTGTCTCCGTCGTTCGCGACAAACCTCTCGGCGGGCACGTCGCGCATGACGTCGGCGGCCCTGCGCACCATCCGCTGCATGGGTACGCCGCGCTCGGAGGCGAGATACGCGAACATCGTGAGCATCGCGTCGCCTTCGAGCAGCGATCCGTACGCGAGGACCTCGTCGGCGCCCATGGTCGCCTGCTCTCGCGCGTCGGGCCGCCCGAAGCTCTGGTCCTGCAGCGCGTGCTCGATCTCGTGGGCGAGGATCGCCCGCTCCTTTTCGGACTCGGCCTCGGTGCGCGGCCGGGACGCGCGGACCACGATGATCTTCTTTTCGTGATCGTAAAACCCGCGCACCTGCTCCTCGAGCACCTCGCGCGTGGAGCTCGGCGGCGGCCCGGCGCCTGGCTTTCCGTCGGGCAAGAGGTCGAATGCGAGATGAAATGCCGTCCGCGCCTCGACCTCGGCCGCCGCGGCTCTGCGATCGGCCCGCTCGCGCAGGGCCGCGAGGAAGGTCGGTTCGTCGAGCAGGTACACCGGCACGGCCGCGCGCAGCGGCAATCCGCGCAGGTGCGCGACCTCGGCGACGAGAGCCTGAATGCGCTCCTGCGTGAGTGGCGCCGGGGGCGGAGGGGAGGGCACCTCCGCGGGGGGCGGGGAGGAGCCGCCGCAGGCGGTGAGGGCGAAAAGAAGCCCTATCGCGGCTGCTTGACCTGCTCGATCACCCACCGCGCGATCTCCTTCGCCCCCGGCCCACCAAAATGCATTCCATCCGGCCGGATCGGCTCGCCTTCATTCACGAGCGTGCACACCCCGCCCGGGCACAACCTCCCTGCGAGGTCGAGCACGTGGATACGTTTGTCGCGCTCTGCCGCCTTCTCGATGAGCCGGTTGAAACAGGCGACCTGCCCTGCGAGCTCCGGTTTGTCCCAGCCGCCCACCGGTGGGGGGATACGCGCGACGTACAGCCTTTGGGTCTTGCCGGCGAGTTTCACGAGCTGGTCCCCGAGCACCTCGGCATACGCCGCGTCCCAGGCTGGATCGCAGATACGTTGCCAGCGGCCGTCGAGCTCCACGCGCGCGTAAAAACCGCCGCCGAGCAGCACGAGCGTCACGTCGGGGTGGAGCTCGTCCGCGTCGCTCGCCCAGCGCGCGTCGCAGGGCCCTCCCGCGTGAGGCACGTTCGTGAGCGACCGCGCCGGCCGCCTGCCTTCCATGATGCTGCAATCGGGCGTGCCCTTCTCGAACACGATCGTCCCCGTGCCGGATTGCACCGCGTGCATCCGCTCGCCGAGCGATTGCGCGGCGGAGTCGCCGACCACCAGGATTTTCACCGCATTCTCGGGCGCCGGCCAGGGCAAGAGCTGCAGCCCGATCCGCATCACCGCTCGATGCTGCGTCCCGACCACCAGCGCCCCGACGCAAAGCGCCACCGACGACGAGAGCGAGAGCGCCGGCCGCCCGAGCGGCGCGCCACGCTTGCGGATCGGCTGCTCGAGGAAATGGTACGACACGAGCGTCACCCCGAACGTCGCCACGTACCGCAAGGCCGACGAAAGCAGCCCCGACAAACCCAGCCGCTCCGGCCGCAGCACCACGTAGATCGGCCAGTGAAAGAGGTAGAGCCCGTAACTCACGAGCCCCACCCAGGCCAGCGGGCGGAACGAGAGCGCGCGCGCGACGAGGCTCCTCTCGCCGTGCGCCGCGCACGTGATGAGCACGAGCACGCAGAGCTCGGTGGCGAAAAAACCTCCGCGGTAGAGCAGCGGGTTTTGCCCGTCGAGCTTCACCCACGCGAACGCGAGGGCCGCCGCCGCGAGAACGCCGAGCCCGTCGAGCGCCCGGACGACGCGCGGATCCTTCGACGGCCCCCGCTCGGCCATCAGGCACGCGAGCGCGGCGCCGAGCAGGATCGCCACCCCGCGTGTATCCGTGCCCATGTACGCGCGGGCCGTGTCCGCCCGCGTGCCCAGCCAAACCATGGCCGCGCCCGAGAGCAGGGCGAGGCCGAGCGCGACGGCGAGCATCACGCGCCGCGAGCCCCGCGCGAGATGAAGGACCCCGAACGCGAGGAGCGGCCAGACGACGTAGAATTGCTCCTCGATCGCGAGGCTCCAGGTGTGCTCGAGCGGCGACGGGGCCTGGAACATGTCCCAGTAGCTCCGCCCCGAAAAAATCGCGCGCCAGTTCGCCACGTACGCCAGCGTGGCGAGGCCGTCCTTGCGGATCCGATCGAGCTCCTCCGGCCTGGCGAGCCAGTACGCGTAGGCCGCGACCACGGGCAGGAGCGCGAGGAGCGCCGGGAAAAGGCGGCGCGCGCGGCGCACCCAGAAAGCCTTGAGATCGATCGTCCCCGTCTTGCTCCACTCCGCGAGCAAGAGCGAGTGGATGAGATATCCCGACAGGACGAAGAACAGGTCGACGCCGAGATAACCGCCGTCGAGCCTGCCATCGTGGAAGAGGAGCACGCCGAGCACGGCGAGCCCTCGCAGCCCGTCGAGCGCGGGCAAATGCGGGATGGTGGCGCGACGGAGCGGATTCTGTTCGGGTGCAGGCGAGCTCACGGGCAGCCCGGGAGATAGCGCATTCCGGGCGCCGTTCCCAATAAGAATGTGGGGGCGAAGTCAGTGGACGGCCGCCGCACCGTCGGGCATGCCCGCTTCTTCGGCTTCGGGCTGGGGCGCGTCGGCCTTGCGGACGAGCCGGCCCGTGGGCACGAGCGTCGTCGTGGAGCCGCGCAGCTCGCGGAAGTAATACTTGCGGAAATAAAGCGTCGGCGCGTCGGTCGCGACGGACGGCTCCTCGCCCGGCGGCGGCACCTCGAGCGGGCTCGAGGTCTCGAGGACGGCGCGATCCTCGCCGAGGACGTTGTTGAACCTCGTCGCGATCCAGGTGAACACCTGCGAGCCGAAGAACGTCCGCGCCGAGGCGACGAGCATCTTCGTGTGGCCCTCGTCGATCGGGATGCAATAGACGTGCAGGTACATCTTGCGCTTCGCCCCGTCCATGATGTGCAGCTCCATCGCGTTTGGCTTGCGCCACTCGAGGATCTCCACCTCGGCCGGCTCGTGGTCCCATTTCGAGAAGATCCGGCCGCCGAAGGGCGCCGGCTCGATCCGCACGTCGAGCCGCGTATCCGGCGTCATCTTTTGCTTGAGCTCCCGGCCGATGCTCTTTCCGTGGATGAACGGCAGGTGCGGCATGTCGAGCATGTTCTCCATGGCCCGCGTCCAGTGCGTCTTCCAGATCTCCTGATTGTATCCGACGTGCCACCCCGGCTCGACGAGCGCGGGCGGCGGCTCGGGCTCGGTGCCGGCGGGGTCGGGCCCGGTGAAGACCCAGACGAGATGGCCGACCTCCCGCACGGGCACGGCCGTCGCGCCAAAACGAGCGCGTTTCTCCGCAGAAATCGTGTTCAGTGGGACCTTCGTGCAGGCGCCGTCCTTCTGGAATGCCCAGCCGTGGAAGGGGCAAGCGAGGCAACCGTCCGCGTTGACCTGGCCGAGCGAGAGCGCGACGCCCCGGTGCGGGCACCGATCGACGAGCGCGCCCACGCCGCCCTTGCCGTCGCGGAAGAGGGCGAGCGTCTCGCCGGCGACCTTCACCGAGCGTGGCTTTTTTCCGAGCTCTCTGGCGGTGATGACCGGGGTCCAGACGTTGGCGAAGCTCTCGAACACGGTGGCCTCCGTTTTGTTACATCGAGTGCTCTAAGAAACGCAGCGTCTTCGTCAAGCCCCCGCCGGAGCTCACCGTGGTGGGTTCGCAGGCGCGCTCGCGGGCGAGGTCCGTCGCCGCGAAATACTCGGTGATCCAGGACGGAACGGGCCCGTCGCCCGGCGCGCGTGTGGCGCAGAAGAGGACACGCGTGGCCCGCTCGGACTCGGGGAAACAGTAGACGAGCGTGCGCTTCTCGCTCGCGCGCGGGGGCAGAAAATACTCGATGCAGCCGGGCGCGTGAAACTCGAGCGCGCGCTCGGCAGGCGCGTCGCCGAGCGCCCACGTGAAGGGCAGGTTCGCCGGGTCTTGCAGGGCGGAGACCACGCGCGAAAAGGGCGCGGGCCAGGTCTCGGCGTGGATCACGAGGGGCCGCACCGGATCGATCGAAGGCAAGGTCGGCCCCTCGGGCGGGGCCTCGTGGCCCGTGAAGATCCAGACGAGGCTGAGGGCCTCGCGCGCGGGCAAGCGCTCCTCCACCGCGACCACCTCGGACGGCGAAGGGCGATCCAGGCGCGCCCCCGGCTCGCCGCCCTCGTCGCGGAAGAGCACGATCGCCTCTCCGGCCACCCGAACACGACGCGCCTCGTCGCGCAGATCCCGCGCCGAGAGGACCGGCGTCCAGACGTTCGCGAAGCCCTCGAACATGAAACCTCCGTTTTGTAGAACGTACAAGGTACGAAAGATGAGGCGCTCGTCAAGGAGGCCGCGCCGAGCCCGCTTCGGCCGGCCTCGCCGGGGTCTTGAACGGCTGGACGGATGATCTAGAGTACCCACCCAGGAGATGGGCAGGCCCGCAGGCTCACGCAACCCGGACTTCGAGGCGACCCGCGCGTCGCTGGTCGCCGCCGTGCAGAGGCGGCTCTCGGCGCCCGACGGCGTGCGCGTGAGTTTTCGCGAAATGGCGGCGTCCGCGGGGGTGAGCGTGGCGACGCTGCGGCACTATTTCGGCTCGCGCGAGGGTGTCATCGCGGCCGTGCTCTCGCACTGGCACGAGCGGGGGCAGCGGTACCTCCTGGAGGTCGCGACGGGCCCGCTCCTTCCCGTCCGCGCGTCGCTCCGGGGGTTTTTGTTTTATCTCGAGCTCGGCTTCCGCAGCGGCGTCGGCGAGGTGCACGCGATTGGCCTCGCCTGCGGCCTGCGTGAGCCCACGCTCGGCCCGAGATACCTCTGCGAGGTGCTCGATCCGACGCTCGAATGCGTCGAGGCGCGGCTCGCCCGGCACGTCGCGCGGGGCGAGCTCCGGGCGGGGGACGTGCGGCAAATGGCGCTCGCGCTGGCCTCGCCGCCCCTGCTCGCGCTCCTGCATCAAGGCCCGCTCGGCGGGACGAAGGCGCGCCCGCTCGATTGGGAGAAATTCGCCGACGAGCACGTCGAGGCCTTCCTGCGCGCCTACGGCACGGGCCACGAGGCCCCGCCGGAGCCGGGCGCCGAGGCCTCGTTCGGCGGCGGACCTCCTCGAAGAGGGCCGGGCGAGGCCTGAGGCGTCGAGGTTTGTCAGGGCGCTCGTCCGGCGGTCACGGCCAATCGAAGATCGCGCGGCTCGCCAACCCCAGGGTGACGCTCGCCATGTTCGCCGCGAAGGTCCACCGCAGCGCCTTCTTCTTGCCGATGAAATGGAAATACCCCGCCTCCGCGGTCACGGCGAACGTCTCCGCGATGACCACCATGATCCAGTATCGCGGCGTCTGCGCGATCCATAACGAGGGGTGCGGCGCGAAGACGGCGAGGTAGAGGCGCTCCCACAGCGCCGGGATGACGAACCAGACGATCGGGTGCGTCAGGGCGCTCGCGCCGAAGGCCTCGTAGGCGCGGACGCGCAGGCCGTAGATGTAAATGGGGATCTCGACGACCTGCGTGAAGACGAATGCCCAGAACCAGTCCACCCGTCACCCCGCGGCGCGGCGCCTCGCGCGGCCGAGGGCGAGCGCGGCCAGGGCGAAGCCGATCGCGAGCGGCGCCCCTCGGTCCTGGTCTCCCGCGGCGGACACGGCGCAGCCCTTTTTTTCGACCACGGACGTGGTGGCGGCCGAGGGCGTCGGCGTCGGGGTTTTTGCGCCCGCCACGCAGCGGAGCCGCTCGCGGTCGCGAAAGTCCTTGGCGGCGACACACGTCCCCGGGGCGCCGGCCGGATCGGCGCACGTATCGCCGGCCTTCTTGCTCATGCAGCTCTCCTCGTCCCGCGCGACCTCGTCGGCGGCGGCGATCGCCGGGCCCACGAGCGCCGCGAGCGCGAGGAGGGCGCCGCAAAGACGGCGCGTCGAGGAACGTTTGTCCTGGGAATTGAAAGCGCGCATCCGCGATTTCTCGCTCCTCCGCCCCGCGAAGTCAAGCGCGACGGGGCCCCGTCGCGGCGCGTCGTGGTCACGGCGGCGCGACGAGGAGGTCGAAAAGGTCCGCGACATCGGGTATGGAGAGATGATGGTGAGCAAGATGCAGGGGCCCGGGGGCATCCTCGAGCGGTTCCGCGCCATCTGTATGAGCCTCCCCGAGGCGACCGAGGTCCTCGCCTGGGGACACCCGACGTTCCGCGTGAAGGACAAGATCTTCGCCGGGATCGGCGGTAAAAATGGCGTGTGGTCGTTCGGCGTGAAGACCACGCTCGAGATGCAGGCCGGGCTCGTCGCCACCGATCCGCGCTTCACGATCGCGAAATACGTGGGCAAACACGGCTGGGTCGACGTGCGGATCGACGAGCAGAAGGACGGGCCCGTCGACTGGAACGAGGTGCGGGCGCTCGTCGTGGGCAGCTACAAGATGATCGCCCCGAAGGCGCTCGCATCGCGGGTGGAAGACTGATCCGGCTCACCCAAGCCAAAAGGGCGTCACGTCGTTGACGTGCCACCTCGGATTTTTCGACGGGATCCGTCCGTCCGTACGTTTTGGGGCTCGACCTCGATGATACGGTCGTGATATTCGAATCATCGCTCGTCTCCTCGGTCGCGGAGTGCGTAATGGATTCGGCTTGGTTCCAGCATTGCCCGGGTGTCTTTCTTGCCACGAACCCGGAAGGCGCGATCGGCGGCTTCAATCCAGAGGCCGAGCGGGTCCTCGGGGCCGAGCGCGTACGAGGCGGCTCGCTCTTCGAGGCCATGCACCCCGATCACAAGGCGAACGTCGCCTCGGCGTGGGCGCGAATGGCCGAAGGCGAGGACTTTGGCGCCGCGTGCCAGATTCGTGATGCCGCGGGCGCGTATCGCTCCTTTTCCCTGAGCGCGCGGCGCGCGCCGGGCGGGGCCGAGATCTACGTGACCATCGTCCCCACGCCGCGAATCTCCGCGGGTCGGCTGGTCGTGCCCCCGGCCGAGGACCTCGCCTCCTTGCCCCCGACCGCGCCCGAGCGCGTGCTCCGCGCCATCCTCGATCACCTGGACATCTCGGCTTATTTGATCGATCAGAATTGCATGTACGTGATGCAGGACGGCAAAGGGTGCCGAACGGGCGGATTCGAGCCCGGGCAGCTCGTGGGGACGAGCGTGGTCGATCTGTATGGGCCCGAGCAGGAGGGCGTGCTGAGTATCAAGCGCGCGCTCGCCGGAGAGCCGGTCCGCGTGGCGACCGAGGCCCACGACATCCTGTGGGAGAGCATTTTCCTCCCCATGCAGGACGAAAATGGCGAGATCCCGGTGATGCTCGGCGTGACGCTCGCGAAAAACGACGTGGCGAAAGCCCTGGCCGAGCTGCGGGTGAAGATGGAGCTCATCGAGCGGCAGGAGGAGGTCATCCGGAACCTCGAGACGCCGGTGATCCAGGTCTGGGAGAAGGTGATCACGCTGCCGATGATGGGCGTCGTCGACAGCCAGCGCGTGGCGCGCGTGATGGACGACCTGCTCGCGACGGTCGTGCGGACCTCGGCGCGCTTCGCGATCCTGGATTTGACCGGCGTCGATATGGTCGACACGATGACGGCGAGCCACATCTTCAGCCTGCTTCGCGCGATCCGGCTGCTCGGCGCGGAGGGGATCGTCACGGGGATCCGGCCCACGGTGGCGCAGACGATGGTGACGCTCGGGCTCGACCTGTCGAGCTTGACGACGTGCGCGAACCTGCGGGAGGGGCTCCGGCTCTGCATTCGCCGGATGGCGGAGGAGAAGCGCGGCCTCGCCACGCCGACTCAATAACCGACCATGTCCTCCTGCCGCGGCAGGTTCTCCACCTCGCGCGGGCCCTCCGCGAGCAGGTCGCGGCCGCGGCGGAGCGCGAGGTGGCAATCACGCACGGTGGTGCATTCGCGGATCCAGCCGACGATCTTCGAGCGGCGCGCCACGGCCTCCACGTCGAAGGCCCAGATCATGGCCATGAGCGGCCAGACGAAGAACCGGCCGGGGCTGACGCGGCTGCGCAAGGCGGGCGGCACGAGCTCGCCGCCGTAATGCCCCTCGGTCGCCGATAAAATGAAGCCGGTGAGCGCCGAGCGGAACGTCTGGTTCGCATATACGTGCTCGACGCAGCGCTTGTAGAACGTAAACCCCGGGCTCGTCGGCTCGAGGCTCACGGCGCCGAGGTAACCGCCGGCCTCGGTGAGCTCGGCGACGGCGCGCAGGCTGGCCGCGTCGGAGACACCATTAAAACGGTCGGCGCCGAGGCCGATCGAGAGCAGCAGCTTGAGCTTCAAGCCTTCGAGCTCGGCCACCGCCCCGACCGAGACCGCGTCCTCGATCGGATCGCCGAGCCCCTCCTCGTCGCCGCGCATGAGCGAATCCGAGCCCCCGTCGACGAGGATCACGGCGTCGATGTCGTGGCGCCGGACGAGCTCGGCGTAAAAGGCGCGGAGGGCGGGCACGGTGAAGGCGCGGGCATAATAGGCGTAGACGAAATGCGGCGCGCCCTCGGGGCGCTCCTGGTCGAGGAAGCTCGCGAGGTGCACCTCCGGGCCGTAATCGGGCGGGGGGATCGAATGCCCGAGGACACGCTTGACGACGGCGCCGGTCTCGGCCGTGAACACGACGGGCGCGTCGTCGATGCGCTCGGGCTCCCCGAACGAATAACTGCCGAGGACGACGCGCTTGCCGAGCCGCTCGAGCTCGGGCAGGAGCGTCGCGCCTTGCAAGAAATCGAAGCCGCCGCCGCAGCCGCAGACGAGGACGGTCTCGATGGAGGGATCGGCGAGCCGCGCGAGGAAGGTCGGTACCATGACGCGGCGCCGACGGTACCACGAGCGGGCGCGTCAGCGGCGTCGTTTCGGCGTGCCGGGCTCGATGTGCCGCGGCGGCGCCCGGTCCTCGCCCGAGAGCCGGGCTTTGAGGTAGTCGTGGTTCATCTGCGTGATGACCTCGAGGGGGATGCTCTTCGGGCACGCGGTCTCGCACTCCCCCGCGAACGTGCAATGGCCGAAGCCCTCCGCGGACGCAGCACGGACCATCCGGAGCGCGCGCCGCGCCCGCTCGGGCTGGCCCTCCGGGAGGCTGCCGAGGTGGGTGATCTTCGCGCCGGTGAAGAGCGCGGCCGAGGCATTCGGGCAGGCCGCGATACACGCCCCGCAGGCGATACACGCCGCCGCGTCCATGGCCCGCTCCGCGCGGGCCTTGCGGATCGTCGAGGTGTTCGCCTCCGGGGCATTTCCCGTATTGACCGAGACGTAGCCGCCCGCGGCGACGATCCGATCGAGCGCGCCGCGGTTGATCACGAGGTCCTTGATGAGCGGGAATGCCTTCGCGCGGAAAGGTTCGAGATAAAGCGTCGCTCCGTCGCGGAAATTGCGGAGGTAGACCTGGCACGCGGCCGCGCCCTGGAGCGGTCCGTGCGCGAGGCCGTTGACCATGAATCCACACGTGCCGCAGATGCCCTCGCGGCAATCGCTGTCGAACGCGATCGGCTCCTCGCCGCTGCGGACGAGGCCCTCGTTGACGACGTCGAGCAGCTCGAGCAGCGACATGTCGGGCGAGGCCTCCGTGGTCTCGTACCGGACGAACCGGCCCGGCTCCTCGGGGCTCCGCTGGCGCCAGACCTCGAGCGCGATCCGCATCACTTGTAGCTCCTTTGCATGGGCGGGGCCGCCTGGAAGACGAGCGGCTCCTTGTGCAATTCGGGCGCCTCGCCGTCGCGCCATTGCCACGCCGCGACGTAGGCGAAGCGCTCGTCGTCGCGCTGGGCCTCTCCCTCCGGGGTCTGGTACTCCTCGCGGAAATGGCCGCCGCAGGACTCCTCGCGGTGGAGCGCGTCGCGGCAGATGAGCTCGCCGAGCTCGAAATAATCGGCCACGCGGCCGGCGGTCTCGAGCTCGCGGTTGAGCGATTCGCCCTGGCCGGGGACGAGCAGCTCCCGATGAAACTGCTCGCGCAGCTCTGGGATCCGGGCGAGGGCGCGCTCGAGGCCCTCGCGATTGCGGGACATGCCGCAGGTGTCCCAGAGCAGCTTGCCGAGCTCGCGGTGGAACGAGGCGGCGCTGCGCCTGCCGCGCGCCGAGAGGAGCCGCTCGATGCGGGCCCTCGTGTCCTTCCGGGCCCGCTCGAATGCGGCGTGGGTATCGTCGAGCGCGGCCGGCCGCGCGCGCGCGAGGTAACTGCCGACCGCGAGCGGGGCGATGAAATACCCGTCGGCGAGGCCCTGCATGAGCGCGCTCGCGCCGAGCCGGTTCGCCCCGTGATCGGAGAAATTCGCCTCGCCGGCCACGAAGAGGCCGTCGATCGTGCTCATGAGGTCGTAATCGACCCAGAGGCCGCCCATCGTGTAATGGATGGCCGGGTAGATACGCATCGGGGCGCGATAGGGGTCCTCGCCGGTGATCTCGGCGTACATGTCGAAGAGGTTTCCATACCGCTCCGCGATGACGTTCGCGCCGAGGCGGCGGATCGCGTCCGCGAAATCGAGGTAGACCCCGAGCCCCGAGGCGCCGACGCCGCGGCCCTCGTCGCAGACGGCCTTCGCCGCGCGGGAGGCGACGTCGCGGGGCGTGAGGTTGCCGTAGCTCGGGTATTTTCGCTCGAGGTAATAGTCGCGCTCGTCCTCGGGGATCTCTCCGGGCGGGCGTTTGTCCTCGGCGCGGAGCGGCACCCAGATGCGGCCGTCGTTGCGGAGCGACTCGCTCATGAGCGTGAGCTTCGACTGGTGCTCGCCGCTGACGGGGATACACGTGGGGTGGATCTGCGTGAAGCAGGGGTTCGAGAAGAACGCGCCGCGGCGATGGGCGCGCCAGATCGCGGTCGCGTTCGAGTTTCGCGCGTACGTGGAGAGGAAGTAGGCATTGCCATAACCGCCTGTGGCGAGGACGACCGCGTCGGCGACGAACGTCTTGATCTCGCCGGTGACGAGGTCCCGTGCGACGATGCCGCGTGCGCGTCCGTCGGCGACGACGAGGTCGAGCATCTCCGTGCGAGGTGAGAGGCGCACCGTGCCCGCCTGGACCTGGCGGAGCAGGGCCTGGTAGGCGCCGAGCAAGAGCTGCTGGCCCGTCTGTCCGCGCGCGTAAAACGTGCGGGAGACCTGGGCGCCGCCGAAGGAGCGGTTCGCGAGTTTGCCCCCGTATTCGCGGGCGAACGGGACGCCTTGGGCCACGCATTGATCGATGATCTGCACGCTCACCTCGGCGAGGCGGTAGACGTTCCCCTCGCGGGCCCGGTAATCGCCGCCCTTGATGGTGTCCTGGAAGAGGCGGTGCACGCTGTCGCCGTCGTTCTGGTAGTTCTTCGCGGCGTTGATGCCGCCCTGGGCCGCGATGCTGTGCGCGCGGCGAGGGCTGTCGTGGAAGAAGACGCACTCGACGTGATACCCGAGCTCGCCGAGCGTGGCCGCGGCCGAGGCGCCCGCGAGGCCCGTGCCGACGACGAGCACCCTGTATTTGCGGCGGTTCGCCGGGCTCACGAGCGCGTATTCGAGCTTGCGGCGCTCCCATTTCTGCGGGAGCGGGCCGCCGGGGATCTTGCCGTCGAGGAGCATGAACGTCTTCCCCTACCGCCCGCTCGTCATGGCGAGGGCGAGCGCGGTGATCGGAATGGCAGCCAGGCCCACGGCGACGATCAGGGCGAGGACCGTGGCGAACCGCCGGAGCCCGCGCAACCCTTGCCGCCGGAGGGTCAGGCCGAGCGATTGCGTCATCGAGAGCACGCCGTGCGAGACGTGCAAGCCGAGCGCGATCATGCTGCCCACGTACATCACGGTGGGCACGATCGAGGAGAAGCCGATCGAGACGTTCCGATGGACGCGCCCCGGGACGAACGCCGGGTGCGCGAGGCCCAGGGTCAGGTGGAGGACGTGATAAACGACGAACCCGAGGAGGACGAACCCCGTCCAGATCATGGTGCGCGCGCCTGGGCTGCTCACGGCGCGCTCGTAACGGCCGTACGCGACCGGACGCGCGGAGGCCTTCCGCGTGTAGAGGTCGATCGCGTAAAACACGTGAACGGCGAACGCCGCGAAGAGGACGGCGCGGGCCGACCAGAGCACCGTCGGGCTCTTGTGGAGGAGCGCGGCATAAGCGTCGAGCGCCTCGGGGCCCGCGAAATAGAGCAGGTTGCCCGCGAGGTGCACGACGACGTACACCGTGAGCACGAGCCCGCTCACCGCCATCAGCGCTTTTTTCGCGACGCTCGTCGTGCCGAGCTCCACGCTCGTCGCCATCGCGGCCCTCCTCTCCGTCAGCGAGGATATCCGTAATAATAGACGCGGGGCCTCGCCGGCGCCGCCGGGACGACCACCGTGCGGGGATAAAAAAACGGGTCGTACCACCAGTAGGGATACGCCCCGGCGCCCCAGCCGTACGCGAAGGTGGACGGGGGCGGCTGGATGGCGCGGCGCTCGAACGGGGTCCGCTGCGTGACCACACGATCCTCGGTCCGCACGCTCCAGATCACGTCGAATTGCGGCAGATCCTTCGCGCCGCGCAGCGACTCGGGCAGCGGATAATAGACGTCGATCGTCGTCGAGCCGCCGCGCGGGACCACGACGACGGGCATGTTCGAATCGGTCGCATTGGCGAAGGCCGGCGCGGCCGCGCCCTCGAAGCCGGCGAACTGTACACGCAGCGCGCGCGTGTCCACGGCCCAGGCCTCTTCGCCGTCCTCGTTCGCCACCACGAGGCGGACGTGCAGCGAGCGGATCGGCTCGTCGTCCTCCGAGAGGCGCACGTCGGTCACGCCAAACGAGCTCACCCGCACGTCCCCCTTGGCCGAGCCCGGCGGGACGACGTATCGCGCCGCCGGATGGCCCGAGACCGACGCGTCGGCCTGCTCGGCGGGCTGATAATAATACGAGGGCCCGCATCCGGTCGCGGCGAGAGCGAGGATGATGAGCAGGCGGCGCATGTCGTTCGATCCGTGCAACCTCCGTGCGCGAAATCGCGTCGCCCTTCGAGGACGCCCGGTCGTCATCGAGCGGACCGGGCTCCGCCGTCACGTGCAGAATCGGCCCCTTGCCACGCGCGCGGATCGTGCATATCTGGCGCGCGCGAATCCAAGTTGAAGGGACCACGTTGATAAGGAGGGGGTCATCATGGCTGGGTTCATGCGCAGACGAGAAGGTCGAGAGGGTCGAGAGGGCCAATCTCGAGAGATGACACAGGCAGGCGCCCGGGAGCCGCAGCGCGCGGGCGGGCTCGCGACGTCGGATCCGTTCCGCTCGCTCGGGTATGCCGATCCATTCCGACGCATGCGCGAGATGCTCTCCTGGGATCCGTTCGCCGAAATGGAGTCCTTCCTGCCGTCCGCGCGCGGCTTCGTGCCGGACATGGAAGTGCGCGAGACCAAGGACGGATATTGCATTCGCGCGGATCTGCCGGGCATGAAGGAGGACGACGTGTCGATCGACGTCTCCGGCCGGCGGCTGACCGTGAGCGGACGGCGCGAGCAGGAGCAACGCGACGAGGGCGACCGGTACTGGGCGTACGAGCGCTCGTACGGCAGTTTTTCGCGCTCGTTCACGTTGCCCGAGGGGATCGACCCGGACCGGATCGACGCGAGCCTCGACAGCGGCGTGCTCGAGGTGCGCATCCCCAAATCGAAGGCCGAGGAGCCCAAGCGTATCAGCGTGAAGCGGGGTGAAGCGCGCACGTCCGAGGAGCAAGGCGCGCAATCGTCCGTGCGGCCGCAAGGCGCGTCGGGAACGGGCGCGAGCACGACCGCGGGGCAAACGGCCACGACCGGCGGCGCGCAGGCCACGCACGGGACCTCGCAAGCCACGACCGGCGCGGGCGGAAGTGAGCAGGGACTCACGCAGGGCGGTTCCCGGGAGAAGGCCGCGTAGGGCGGGCAATCAGCCTGATTTACACGGCATAACGACGCTGCTATCACTGCCCGCGTGCTGCCGCTCGCGGAGGTGGTGCTCCTCGCCGGGATTCAGGGCCTCGCCGAGGCGCTGCCGATCTCGCGCTCGGGGCACGGCGCGGCCCTGCGCCTCTGGCTCGATCCGGGGCCCGGCGGCGCCATGCTCGAGTCGATCCTGCACGTCGCGACGGCCTCGGCGCTCTTCGTGGGGGCGCGGCGGCTGCTCGTCGCCGCGGCCTCCGAGGGCCTGCGGGCCGTCGCGCGTCCTTCCCTCTTGCGCTCGTCGCCGGGCGCCCGCGACGCCGCCGTGCTCGTGGTCGCCGCGGGCACGAGCCTGCTCACGCGCGCGCTCGTGGCGCCGTTCGTCGAGCTCTGGAGCGGCGCGCCGATCGCCGTGGGCTTCGGCCTCGTCTGGACGGGCCTCGTCGTTGGCACGACGAGCCTCGCGCCGGTCGGGCGCGCGGAGGCGCCGCCGCTCTCGCTCGCCTTGTTGCTCGGCCTCGTCCACGGCACGGGCGCGCTGCCGGGCGGCTCGGACGTGGGCGCCGCGCTCGTGATCGCCCTCTGGATGGGCGCGAAGCCCGATCGCGCCCTCGACCTCGCCCTCGCGCTCACGGGCGTGACGCTCCTCGCCTCGTTCGTCGCGGGCCTGCGCGTGGCGCCGGCCGTCCCGGAGCTCGGGGCGGCGGCGATCGTGCTCGGGCTCCTGACGGCGTTCCTCGGCGCGACGGTCGCGATCGGCCTCGCGAAGAGCTTGCTCGAAAAACATGCCCTCGCGCGGCTCGTGTTCTGGATCCTGCCCCTGGGCTTCGCCACGGTCTCGTACGGCCGTTCGTTACCGTGATGTCAATGGGTGACAAACGCATGCAATCCGCTCCCCACGTCTTCGCCTTGATCCTCGCCGGCGGCGCCGGCACGCGTTTCTGGCCGGCGTCACGCGCCGCGCGGCCGAAGCAGCTCTTGCCCCTCGTGGGGAAGGCGCCGCTCATCCGGCAGACGGCCGAGCGGATCGAGCCGCTCGTCGGCTGGGAGCGGCTCTTCGTGGCGACGGGGACGCACCTCGTGGAGCCGACGGCCGAGGCCCTGCCGGAGCTTTACGCCGAGAACACGCTCGTCGAGCCGGCCGCGCGGAACACGGCGCCTTGTATTGGTTGGGCGGCGTTTCACATTGCCCGGAAAAACCCGGACGCCGTGCTGATGGTCCTGCCGAGTGATCACCACGTCCGCGACGTCCCGGGCTTCCGCCGCGCGCTCGAGCGCGCCGTCGCCTCGGCCGCGCGCGGGACGATCACGACGATCGGGATCAAGCCCACGCACCCGGAGACGGGGTACGGGTACATCGAGCTCGAGGAGGAGGCGCGGGGCGCGGAGGCATTGCCGGCGAAGCGATTCGTGGAGAAGCCGGACGCGGCGCGGGCCGAGGCCTTCGTGGCCGGCGGCAAGCACCTCTGGAATGCGGGGATGTTCTTCTTCCGGGTGCGCGACATGGTGCAGGCCATTCGCGAGCACATGCCCACCCTCGCCGAGGGGCTCGACCAGATCGACCGCGCCGCCGAGCAGGGCGAGGAGCAGAGCGCCGTGGAGCGGATCTTCCCGACGTTGCCCTCGGTCAGCATCGATCACGGCGTGATGGACCACCTCGACCATTTCGCCGTGGTGCCCGGCGATTTCGGCTGGAGCGACGTGGGCAGCTTCCAGACGGCGTTCGAGCTCGCGGAGAAGGACGCGCAGCAGAATGCGGCGCCGAAGGGCGCGCTCTTCGTCGACGCGCGGCGGAACCTGGTGATGGACCTGCGCGCGGGCGCGGACGAGGGCAAACGCGTGATCGCGCTCGTCGGCGTGGAGGACATCGTCGTCGTGGAGACCGACGACGCCTTGCTCGTCGTGCCCCGGGCGCGCGCGCAGGACGTGAAGGAGGTCGTGGCGGCGCTCAAGGCGCGGGGACGCTCGCGCCTCGTTTGATATGGAATTCTGGCCCGCTCACGTGAGGACGGACGCTCGCGAGGGGTGGACAGGCAAGGCGCGAGGCTGCATTCTTCCCCGGCCATGAAGGGACACGCGCGCCACATCATGACGCATCACGCCGAGGCCGTCTCGCTCGGGACGCCGCTCGAGGAGATCGCACGGCTGCTCGTGGACGCGCGGATCGGCGGCGTCCCGGTCGTCGACGAGCACGAGCGCGTGGTCGGATTCGTGAGCGAGACGGATCTGATGGCGACGCTCCTGCAAGGGCTGACGCCCGGAGCGGCGGCGCGCGACGTGATGAGCCACCCGCCGATCGTCGTGGACGAGTTCGCCACGACGGACGAGGTGATGAACATCCTGCGGACGGCCCAGATCCACCATTTGCCGGTGATACGGAATGGGCGGCTCGTCGGGATCATCACCCCGCTCGACGTGCTCCGGTATTTCGTGGAGAAGGTGATGCCGCCCGCGCCCGAGGTGGGTTAGCTCAGAGGTTGAAGAGCTCGGCGCAGCAGCTCGTCTTCACGCCGCATTCATTGGCATCGGTATTCGTGCAGGTGCCGACGACCGTGTCGCCCATCGAGCAGGTGCAGGTCGTCATCCCGCCGCCGCCGGGCGTCTCGCAGCTCGTCGAATAGGGCGTGCCCTTGCAGGTCGAGGTGCAGCCGCAGCTCGTCTCGCCGTTCATACCGGCGCTGCCGAAGCATTCGCCCTCGACGCAGCCGTTCTGCGCCTGGCATTGTTGTGCCGCCGCGGCCTCGTCGTTGCACTCGGGCGGCGGTTCGTCCGGACAGCTCTTGGCGGTGGGGAGGTAGCAGGCGAAGAGCGCGCCGAATTCGTCCTCGCACTCCGGCCCTCCCTCTGCGAAGACCTCGTCGCAGAACGTGGTGCAATCGCCGAACATCATCTGGCAGTCGTTGACGTCGGCGAGGTGGCAGAAATCCATGCAAGCGAGCTTGCCGTCGACCGACCCGCCGCCCGCGCCCGCGCCGCCGGCGCCGCCGCTGCCGCCGCCCGAACCCCCTTGCCCGTTTTGCGTCACGTTCCCGCCGCAAGCGGCGACGAGAGGAAGGGCACCCACAAGAAAAATCCCGATCAAGGAAAGTCGAAGCATTCGCATGGCGCGAAGATACAGTTATGCCCGCGTGATCGGCAAGCTCGCCGCAGGCAACACGTCGTAACGTTTGCCCGTGCGCGGGTGCGCCGCGTCGGGAGCGACGTCGAGCAGCGGGCGGAGCGCGAAGACGCGGCCTTCGAGGCGCGGGTGCGGGACTTCGAGGCCGGGTTCGTCGATGCATTCACCCTCGATCCAGAGGATGTCGATGTCGATCGTGCGAGGGCCCCAGCGCACGGGATCGGGCCGGACACGGCCGAGCGCTCGCTCGATGGCCTGCGTGCGCTCGAGGACCTCCCGCGCCGGCAGGGCCGTCGAGAGGAGGACGGCGCCATTCAAGTAATCCCCCTGAGGTGGCCCGCCCGCGGGCGGCGTGACGTACAGCGGCGAGCAGTCGACCACGACAAACCCGGGTGTGGCGCGGAGGTCGGCGATAGCGCGCGCGAGGGTGGCCTCGCGGTCGCCGAGGTTCGAGCCGAGGGCGAGGGCGATACGCCGGGCGTGTTTCATACAGCGCGTGTAGGGCGCCCGCTCAATCGTGGGGATCGGTGGCGCGGCGGCCGCTCGAGACGCGGCGGCCCTCGGGCCTCGGCGGGAAGGCGCGCCGATCCTCGCCCCAGCGGCGCGGGATGGGCGACCTGCGCTCGACGCCGCCGTCCGTGCGGACGGCGGCGCCGACGAAGAGGGCGCGTAGCTCTTCGAAGGTCTCCGGGCGTACGGCGACGACGGAGGCGGCGTGGCTGCGGCAGAGGTGGAGCGTGCGTCCTTCGACGTAGACACGTACGAGCGAGGACGTCGCCGAGGCCTCGGCGGCGCAGACGGCGCAGACGTGGGCAGGTGGAGCCATGGCCGGAGGCTCGCCAAGGCGAGGCGAGCGGGCCAAGTTTTCAGCGCGTGCGCGCCGTCTTTTCGGCCCACTCGATGACGCGGGCGGCCTGGTCCTGGCCGGTGAAGCGGCTGAGCTCCTGGATGCCGGTCGGGCTCGTGACGTTGACCTCGGTGAGGTGCTCGCCGATGACGTCGAGGCCCACGAAGACGAGGCCGTCGGCCTTGAGGCGCGCGCCGACGGAGCGGACGAGCTCGCGCTCGCGCGGCGTGAGGTCGGTCGGGACGACGCGGCCGCCGACGTGGATGTTCGAGCGGATCTCGTCGCCGCGCGGGACACGCAGGATCGCGCCGAGCGGCTCGCCGTCGAGCAGGAGGATACGCTTGTCGCCCTCGGACACGGCCGGGAGGAACTCCTGCACCATCGCGAGCCGTTGTCCTTCGCCCGTGAGCATGTCGGCGATGGCGCGGGCGTTCTTGTCGTCGGATCGCAGCATCATCACGCCCCAGCCGCCGGCGCCGTCGAGCGGCTTGATGACCGCGGTGCCGCCGACGTCGCGGACGAAGTCGTGGATCATGTCGCGATCGGCGGTGACCAAGGTCTTCGGCGTCCACTCGGAGAAGCCGAGCGCGTAGAGTTTTTCGTTGGCGTCGCGCAGGCCACGCGGGTCGTTGATGATGAGCGTCTTGCCGCGCGCGGGCTCGAGCATGAGCGTCGCGTAGAGGTAGGCCTGATCGAAGGGCGGATCCTTGCGGATGAAGACGGCCTCGACGTCGTGCAGAGGCAAGCGCACGGCGCCCTCGTCCCGGCGCAGCGTGATGTACGGCGGATCGGGGAGGATCTCGACGCGATGCGCCGTGGCGAACGGAAACCCTTGCGAGACGTAGAGGTCTTGCGGGAGGCAGTGGAAGCTCTGATGACCCCGGGCCTGCGCTGCGCGGATGAACGCGAAGGTCGTGTCCTTGTCGTGGCTCACGCGGGTCAGAGGGTCCATCACGAACACGAAGCGCATGGTTTGGCTTTCCTCCATCGGCCGTGGTTGATCCCCGCGGCGCGGACGGGGCATCCTAGCGCACGCGTGGCTGCCCGGCCGCGCAGAGGAGCCTTGCCATGCGAACTCTCCGTGCCCTCTCGACGGCATCGTTTGCCGCCGCCCTCGCGTTGCTCGTCGCCCTGCCCGGATCGGGCTGCAGCAGCGCGCCGGCCGCGCGCTCGCCGGACGAGGCCACGGCGAAGGCCCCGCCGCCCGCGCCCACGCCCGCCGCGCCGCCCGCGAACCTGATCCCGCAAGGAACGGCAGACGCGCCCGCCGCGCCGGCGAAACACAAATACGCGGTGGCGACGGAGAACGCGACGGCGTCGGCGATCGCGATGGACGTGCTCGCCCGCGGCGGGAGCGCCGTGGACGCGGCGATCGCGGGGGCCCTGGCGATCGGCGTGGTGCACCCGGTGTCGAGCGGGATCGGCGGTGGTGGGTTCGCGACGGTCTACGACGCGAAGACGAAGGAGATCCGGATCCTCGACTTCCGGGAGACCGCGCCAAAAGACCTCGTGCCCACGGAGCTCGCGAAGCGGCCCGCGCCCGAGGGCAAACGCGGCGTGATGACGGGCGTGCCGGGCGAGGTCGCGGGGATCGCGGAGATGCACGCGCGGTGGGGCAAGCTCGCGATGGCCGAGCTCGTGCGCGGCGCGGCAGACGCGGCAGAGAAGGGGTTTCCCGTCAGCGCGCACATGGTCCGCGCGATGAAGTGGAACGAGAAGTGGCTGCTCGCGGCGCCGCGGTACGGGCTCTTCGCGAAGGCCGGCGCGATCGTGCCGGTGGGCGAGACCGTGAAGAACCCGGCGCTCGCGGCGACGCTGCGCAGGATCGGCGCCGAGGGGAAGAAGGCGTTTTACGAGGGGACGATCGCGGCGGACATCCTGGCCACGGCGCGCGCCGGCAAGAGCCGCATGACGAAGAAGGATCTCGAGGAGTACAAGGTGCTCGAGCGAGAGCCGATGCGCACGCGGTGGGAGGGCTACGAGATCGCCACGATGCCGCCTCCTTCGGCAGGCGGGGTGATGATGCTCGAGACCTTGCACATGCATGCGAAGGCGGACCTCGAAGCGCTCGGGCACAACTCGGGGGCGTACACGCACCTGCTCGCGGAGACGATGCGCGGCGCGGTGGCGGATCGGGTGCGCCTGCTCGGGGATCCCGCGTTCGTGAAGATGGACGTGGCGAAGATGGTGAGCCCCGAGCGCATGAAGGCGCGGCGCGCGAAGATCTCGATGACGTCGACGACGCCCGCGGACAAGTTCCCCGTGAACGACGCGGGCACGACGCACATCGTGACCGTGGACGCGGAGGGGAACGTCGCGTCGATCACGACGACGGTGAACAACATGTTCGGCGCGAAGCTCGTGACGGAGGGCGGGTTCGTGCTGAACGACGAGCTCGCGGACTTCACGGCCGAGCGCGTGGAGAAGCTCTACGGGATGTCGAAGGGGCCGAACTATCCGCGCGGAGGCGCGCGTCCGACGTCGAGCATGACGCCGACGATCGTGCTGAAGGACGGCAAGCCCGTGCTCGCGCTGGGCGGGTCGGGCGGGACGCGTATCGCGACGGGGACGACGCAGGTGCTCCTGTCGCACCTCGTGTTCGGTTTGCCCGTGGACAAGGCCGTGGCGGCGCCGCGCTTCGAGACGCCGCCGACGGGTGGTCTCTTCATCGACGCGGCGGTCGGCACGGAGGTGATCTCCGATCTGGAGAAGCGCGGCGAGGTCGTGGACACGAGCAAGCCGAACTTCTCCGCCGTGCAGGCCGTCTCGATCCAGGAGGGCCCGGACGGGGCGCGTGTGCTGTCGGTCGGCGCCGATCCGCGCAAGGGCGGCGTCGGGCTCGTGCAGTAAGGCGAGTTTGTCGGGGGAGGGCCGGGGTGCGTCGGGTTCGTCCCGCCGCACCCCTTCTCGTTTTTACTGCTGCGCGGCAGCCGCGAGGACGAGCTGCGCGCTGCGGTCGTCGTCGAGGTCGGTCGCGAGCGCGTATCCGACGCCGCTCTTCTCGGCCGCCGCGACCGAGTAGCCGCGGAGTCGGCCCACGTAGACCGGTCGCGAGCGCACGACGCGTGGCTCGAGCCGCGTGGCCCGGAGCTGCACGGCGCGCGGGTCGAAGACGTACACCGTGACGCGGTGTTTGCCCTCGACGGTGTACTGCAGGAGCGCGGCGCGTTGATCACGCATCGCGTGCACACGCGCGCCGTTGAAGCTCGCCACGAAGGGCTGGAACGCAGGCCGACGAACGGGCACGCCGACGAGCGGATCGAACCGGTTGAGCTCCTCGGGGTTCGTCGTCTCGGGCGGCAAAGGATGCGCGTGGAGCGCGACGAGGTCGTCGAGCAGCGAGTCCATGCCAGCCGCCACGGTCATCTCGGACGCTGCGCCGCTGCGCGCGAGCTCGGGCGTCGCGGAGATGGCGTCCTCCTGGTTCTTCGTGGCCGCCACGGTGAGCGCGACGCCGGCCGCAGCCGCGAGCGTCGCCGCGTATTTCCAGTGCACGAGCTTGCCGCCGGAGACCTCGCGATCGGCCTCCTTCACGCGGCGCTTCTCGGCGAGCATCGCGGTGTGGAGGCGCGCGCGCATCGCGTCAGGGACACGCCTCTCGGCCGTGCGCTTCATGCTCGCGCGCATCGACCGGAGGAACGTCACGCGCTCGGAGCACGTGCCGCAGCGCAGGACGTGCGTCTCCATGTCGACCGCGTGACCAGGATCGAGCTCGCCGTCGACATACGCCGACATGCAACGCGAGAACAACGAGCACTCGTCGGTCATCACCTTGAGACCATTCATACCGCTGCACTCCGCTTTCGCTTCCGGTACGCCGCGAGGTCCGTCGGGGCCTGCTCGGCCTTGTTCACGGATCCCTCGCTCACGATGCCCAGTGCGACCGCATGGTCGCGCAACGTCTTCTGCAAGAGCTTTCGGCCGCGATGCAGCCGCGACATCACCGTGCCGATCGGCGTGCCCATCGCCTCGGCGATCTCCTTGTAGGAGAGCTCCTCGATGTCCGAGAGCACGACGGCCACGCGGAACTCGGGCGGCAGCTCGTCGAGCGCCTTCTGCACCTCGGCCTCGACCAGAGGCGCGAGCGCCGCCGTCTCGGGATCACGCATGCCGCGCATCGTGGTCGCGCCGATCCAGCCGTCCGTGAGCGAATCGACGTCCGGGCCTTCGAGGATGTCGCGCTCGAGCCCGCCGCGTCGATACCGGTTGATGAAGGTGTTCGTGAGGATGCGGAGCAGCCAGGCCTTGAGGTTCGTTCCCGGCTCGAACTGGTCGCGGGCGCGCATGGCCTTCACGACCGTGTCCTGGACGAGATCCTCGGCCTCGGTCGTGCTCCGTGTCATGCGGCAGCTCACCGCATAAAGCGTGTCGAGGTGGCCGAGGAGCTCCACCTCGAAGGTGTCGAGCCCAGGTAAGCCACCCCCGCCGCCGGAGATGCTCAGGTCCTGGGCGACCGAAGCTGGCTTCTTGCTGAAGAAAAACGCCATCGAGTGCTTGGAACAGGAGCCCTGCGCCGACTATTCCTCGGCCGAGGTGTCGTTCTGCGCGGGCGTCTCGGGCGTGTGAGGAACGTCACCGCCGAGCTTGCGCACGAGGGCCTCGAGCTCCTCGACGCGCTGCGAGAGGCGCTGGACGTCGGCCTGCAGCTCCCGGAAGAGGCCCACGCCAGGCAGGATGTGACGGATCCGCTCGTCCACGGCGTGTTGCCACTGGTCGAGGGTCTGCTTCGAGCTCTCGACGATCTCGGACAAACGCGCCTTCGCGCCCTGGGCGGAGGCAGCAGGTTTGTCCGCGTCGACCGGCCCCGGAGCGGCAGCGGCAGCCGCGGGCGCGGGCGGCGGTTGCGTGGGCGGTTTGTCCGGGGCGACGGGCGCGGCGGCGCCTTCGACCGTCTCCGCGCCCTCGGGCCCGCCGCCGGGGATGAGCCGCCCGATCGGACCCTCGCGGAGCGTGTTGAGCAGGCGCTCGCCGCGCTCCTGGATCAGATCCCGCAGCGTCCCGAGAGGCACGCTGCGCGGCTGGGACTTGAGGTCCTCCGAGATGATGAGCGCCAGCGTGACCTCGGTCTTGTCCTCCTTGGTCGCGTTGTCGATGATCTGGACCTCTTCGCCGGCACGGACCATCTCCCCGATCTGCTGGAGGGTCACGTAGCGGCTGTCCTTCGTATCGTACAACTTACGGTTGGAGTACCGCTTGATGACGCGTCGCGGCGTCGCACTGGCCCCCGAGGTCTCCTTCACCGTATCCATGATCTCCCCTTCGCGCGGCTCGAACGAATTGGACCACCTGTGACGGACATGCGCAAGGTGCTGACTGCGTGAATCGTCCGAGAGGCGGAAATGTCGCGGATACCATGAATGCCATCGAACTGTCTCGGGTCTCGGTCCGCTACGCGTCCGGGCGCCTCGCCCTCGAGGACATCGAGCTCTCCGTGCGAAAAGGCGAGATTTGCGCGGTCCTCGGCCCGAACGGCGCCGGGAAGTCGACGCTCGTGAAGGTGATCTCGGGCGCGCTCCCGCCCCAGCGTGGCGAGGTACGGATCCTCGGCGAGCCGCTCTCGCGCCTGGATCGTCGGGAGATCGCGAAGAGGATCGCGCTCGTGCCGCAGACGTCCGAGCCCGCGGTGGGGTTCTCGGTCCGGGAGATCGTGATGATGGGGCGCGCGCCGCACCAGGGGGCGTGGATGCGCGCGTCGAAGCACGATGAAGAGGCGGTGGAGAGGGCGATCGCCGCGTGCGAGCTCGAGTCGCTCGCGGGGCGGGGCGTCGCGGAGCTGTCCGGCGGCGAGCAGCAGAGGGTGGCGATCGCGCGGGCGCTCGCGCAGGAGGCGCCGGTGCTCCTGCTCGACGAGGCGACGGCGCACCTCGACGTGCGGCACTTCATCGCGCTGTCGGAGCTCGTGTGTCGCGAGGTGCAGGAGCGAGGGCTCGCGTGCCTGATGGTGCTGCACGACCTGAACGCCGCCGCGCAGTACGCCGATCGGATCGCGCTGCTCAAGGCGGGCAGGCTCGTGGCGCACGGGTCGATCGAGGAGGTCATGACGTACCGGCGCCTGAAGGAGGTGTTCGAGGCGGAGCTCTACGTGGGGGTGAACGAGCTCGACAACGCCCGGTATTTCCTGCCGGTCCGCCCTCAACTTGGCCCTTCTCCGCGGCGCGATGGATAAGCCCGGGCCATGCCCGGACCTCGATGGATCACGCTCGCACTCGCCTGCATCCTGGCGGCGGGCTGTAACGTGAACGACACCGCGCCCGACCTCCTCCGGGTGGTCGACGTGGCGCCACGCGAGCTCGAGTCGGGCGATCGGCTGGAGGTGCTCGGGACGAACCTGCCGACAGGCGACGCGCGCGAGGCGACGATCACGTTCCGCGGGACGCTGAAGCGGCCCGGAGAAGCGGCGATCGAAGGGCAGACGATCGTCGTCGACAAGGCGAAGATCACGACCGACAAGGTGAGCGCTCAGGTGAGCGAGGCGCTCGTCGCGCGGTTCTGCGGGCAGGGGGACGAGTCGGCGCACACGACGTTCCGCGGCGACGTGACGGTCACGCTGGAGACGAAGTCCGAAGGCGCGCTGCCGGTGACGGGCTCGGTCAAGGACGTGATCCTCGACGTGCGGCCGAAGGCGCCGCGGCGCGCCGTCGCGCTGGCCCGCGAGCGCGACGGGCAGCGGGCGCTCGACTTCCTGGGGATCACGGTTTCGAAGGACGCGCCCACGTCGAGCGGGCTCGTGGTGGCGGCGGTTCGTCCCGACAGCCCCGCGGCCGCCGCGAAGATCGAGGGCGGCGACGTGATCACGAGCTTCGAGGGCGTGAAGGTGACCGGCGTGGCCGACGTGATCCCGAGCGGCGAGGAGCGCGCGCCGATCGTGGTCGTGCAGCGCCGCGCGGAGGAGCCGCGGGCCGTGCCGATCTCGATCGAGGGCTTCCACGCGAGCGCGCCGTCGGACCTGCTCGGCGCGGCGATCATCCTCGGTTTGTCGGCGGCGACGATGCTGGTGTTCGCGACGCCGCTCGGCGCGCTGGTGGCGTGGCTCGTGCGCCGCGTCGCGTCGCGGCTCGCGTCTGCGCGGTCCGGGAAGAAGGCGGCGGCGCGCTCGCCGGTCGCGCGGCTCGCCTCGGAGGTGCACCGCGAGGTCGCCTCGGCGATCGCGCCGCCGGACGCCGATCCGATCCTGTCGAAGCTCGCCCCGGTGCTCGCGTTCGCGGCCATCTCGACGACGTTCGTGGTGATGCCGTTCTCGCAGCGGCTCGTGGGCGCGGACCTCGACGTGGGGATGCTCTTCCTGCTCGCGCTCGCGTCGCTGCTCGGGCTCGCTCTCGTGACGGGAGGCTCGCTCGCGAGCGAGCCGTGGTCCGTGCTGCGAGGCTTGCGCGGCGCGGGGCGGGTGCTCTTGCAGGAGCTGCCGGCCGTGGTGGCGATCGTGTGCGTCGTGCTCTCGACGGGATCGCTCCGGCTCGAGGACATGGTGGCGGCGCAAGGCGGGCAGGGCGGATCGCCGCTCGACGCGGGCGGGTGGCCCTGGCACTGGTTCGTGTTCCGCAACCCGGCGACGTTCGTGCTGTTCCTCGTGTTCCTGACGTCGATGATCACGGCCGACGGGCGCGCGTCGTCCGCGCTCCGGGAGGCGGAGGCGAGCGGGGACGAGCTCGCGCCGCCGGCGAGGGTGAGCGCGCGGCAGCTCTTGTTCTACTTCGGGGAGTGGGCGCACGTGTTCGTGGCCTGCGGGATCGCGAGCGCGATCTTCCTCGGCGGCTGGCAGATCCCGGGCGTGCCGGGCGCGGCGCAGGAGAGCGAAGGCGCGCTGAAGATCCTGGGCGCGCTCCTGTTCCTCCTGAAGAGCTGGGCGCTCGTGCTCTCGGTGGTGTGGCTGCGCTGGGCGCTGCCGCGGCTCGGCGCGGAGCAGCGGTCGCGGATCGCCTTGCGATGGTTCGTGCCGCTCGCGATCGTGGCCTCGGCGTTCGTCGTGCTCGGCACGCTCGCCTCGACGACGATCGGCTTCGGCCGGAACGCGGGGCTCGTGAGCGGGGTGGTCACGTTCGTGACCTGGGCCGCGTTTGCGGCGCATTTCGTGCGGCGTATCCAGGTGGATCTGCGGGAGACGCGGGCGCCGCTCCACCTGAACCCGCTGATCTGATCGAGGCGAAAGGCCGGAAAAAGCGGCCCGGATCACGGCAGGGCGCACATTGTGCCCGCGGAGGGCCGGGTTCGCTTTATCCTCTGCGCGGTGGGAGCCGCGAGCCGAACGGCCCGGGAGTTCTGCACGGTGTGCGGATGGCCCGTCCACGGGCCACGCTGCGACGCCTGCGGCGAGTACCGCGCCCCGCTCGCGCTCGAGGACTCGATGCGCAGGTTCGTGCCGCGCGGGCACGCGGCGCTCGATCCCTCGAACCTCGAGCGGGCGACGGAGGCGTTCCGGCGCGGCGAGTACGCCCGCGCGCTCGGCCTCGTGGTCTCTGCCGAGACGAACCTGACGGCGCGCGCGGTGAACCTGCCCGAGGGGCCGGGCTGGGCGCTCATCGGCAAGGAGTCGAGCGTGTTCCTGTCGCTCGACATGCAGTCGATGCACCTCATCGCGGAGTCACCGGTGGCGCGCCTGCCGCGCAGCCAGCGTGTCCCGGCGATGCGGCTCTCGCTCGAGCTCTGCGACGCGGAGGCCATGACGTCACGCGTCTGCCTGCGCGACGATCTGCTCCTCCTGCGCTTCGTCACGCAGCTCGGCGCGGCCCCGCCGCCGCTCGTGCGGCACGTGATCCGCGAGATGATGGCGACGTCGGAGCGGTACGCGGAGATCTTCGTCGCGTCGTTCGACGCGCGCACCGCGGCGCACGGAGACGCGCGCGGAGGCGGAGGCTGGGAGTCGCTCGGGCGCAAGCGTTCGCTCTCCACGCTGCAGCCTGCGCCGCAAAGGCGATCGGTCGTGCCGCCGCCGCCGTCGACCTTGCGGCCCGCGGACAACGCGTCGCCGCCCGACGACGATCTGCCGCCGATCCTCGCGCCGGCGTTCGCGGCCGACGCGTCGCGTGGCCCCGTCGCGGAGGAGGAGCTGCCGCCGGTGCTCGCGCCGTTCGGGCTGACGGATACGCTCCGCGGGGAAGACGGGATGCCGCCCGTGCTCGCGCCCTCGCCCGAGGGCGTGCCGCAGACCGCGCGGCTCGGCGTCCCGCAGACGTCCGCGTTCGCCGCGCCGCCTCCGATCGACCGCGAGCCGCCGCCGGAGACGGCGCGCCTCGGCGCGATCCCGTCGCTCACGACGCCGATGCCCTTCGCCTCGCCCGGCGCGCGCAGGCGCACGGTGCCGGGCATGCCCGCGGTCGAGGGCGCGGCGCGACCAGGCTCGCCGGACCTCGACGACGCCGCGGCCCGCAGGGCCCTGACGCCCGCGGACAAACTCTGCGAGCTCTTGCATCAGGCGCAGGCGCTCGCGACGGCGCTGAGCTACGAGGAGCGGCCGCTCACGATGCTCTTGCTCGTACGCGCCGCGGTCTACCGCGCGATCTACGAGTTCGGCGAGCAGGTGCCCGACGCGGTCTCGTACCTCTACCGGAGCGCGTCGGGCGTGACGCGGACCTTCTGGCCGAGCGAGCCTGTCGGCGGCAAGAGGTCGTCGTCGCCGATCCCGATGGCCGAGCCCGTGCTGCTCGCGATGGAGCGGATCGTCGCGGCGCGCGCGGCTCTCCCGAAGGAGCGGGCGTTCCTCGTGGAGCCGCTCGCGACGGCGGCGCAGGCGCGCGAGCACCTCGCGCGGTACGTCGAGGAGATCGAGCTCGCGCCCCAGGACGTGACGCTCCGCCACTTCCTCGCGCTCGGCGCGCTGACGGAGCTCCTGTCGCGCACGCGCTTGCCGCAGCAGACGTCGCAGCGGCTCAAGGAGATCGTGGCGCACGCGCATCGCGACGTGCCCAAGCAGGCGGCGCTCGAGCTGATGATGACGGCGCTGAAGAGGATCGCGTCCGGATGAGCTCGCGTATCGCCTCGACGCTCGAGGATCCCATGCAGCAAGGTGGCCCGGGGGAGAGCGTGCTCGGCGTGGCGCGCCGCTCGGTCGTGACGGTCGCCTCGGGCGCGTCGATCGGCACGGGCTGGGTCGCGCTCGGCAACGGCGTGATCGTGACGAGCTGGCGCACCGTCGGCTTCGGGGCCGAGGTGACGCTCTCGACCGACGAGGGCAGGCGCGCCGCGGGGCGCGTCGTCGCCGTGGACGCCGAGCGGGACCTCGCGTTCGTGCTCCCGCTCGAGCCGCTCGGCGCGCCGGCGCTGCCTTTGCGCGCCGATCCTGTGCCGCGGCTCGGCGAGCCCGTCACCACGCTGATCGCGACGCCGGGCGACGCGCTCGTGACGGCGATGGCCGTCGTGTGCGCCGAGGGCCGCGGCGGCGAGCTCGCCGCGCTCGATCCCGACCTCGGCCCGCGCGCCGGGCGCGGAGGTTCGCCCGTGATCGACGCGGCGGGCAGGGTGATCGGCGTGATCACGACGGGGCGGCGCGGCGGTCGGGATCCGCTCGATCGTGCCCGGAACCTCCTGCCCGTCGGGCTCCTCTCGCGTGACCTCCGCGCGCTCGACGTGCCTGCCGAGGGGCTCGGTGATCGCACCCTCATCCACCGCTGCCCTGGCTGCACCGAGGCGTTTTCTGCGGAGAGTGATCGTTGCGAGTCGTGCGGGATCCTCTTGCCGCACGCGTTCGAGACCGAGTCGGCCGGGGCCGAGCGCGTGGTGCGCGACGCGCTCGGCGCGCTGGGGATCGTCGCCAACAAGGCGCGCGTGGGTCCGCGGTCGTGGCGGATCCATCATCGCGCGCTCGGCGGAGACGCGACGCCCTCCGAGGTGACCGTGCGCCTCGACGGCGCGGGCCTGCAGGTGATCTTGCGCGTGCCGCTCGTGCGTCTGCCCTCGTCGAACCACGAGCCGTTTTACCGGCTCTTGCTCACGGCGAACGATCAGACCTCGGGCGTGTGCCGCTTGTCGCTCGCGGCGGACGTCGTCGTGCTCTCGTTCTCCGAGCCCGTCACGGCGTTCGCGAGCGAGCACGACGTCGCTGCGGTCTTCCACGACCTCGTGCGGCTCGCCGATCAGTACCGCAAGGTGCTCGCCGAGCTCTTCGGGGCCGAGCCACTCCGCGAAGGGTCGTGGTGAAAAGAAGCCCGATCCCAGGTGAACCCGGGACCGGGCGGAGGAACGCACGACCGAACCGTTCAGCGGACGGCGAAGATCACTTCACCGGCGCGTATCCGCCGCTCTTGCCCAGGTCGGACTTGCCGACGCCGAACTGCCCTTCCCCCTTGCCGCTGCTGTACTGACCGCCGAGCGGGGCGGCGTCGTACTGCGAGCCGTACTGCGAGCCGTACTGCGAGCCGTACTGCGAGTCGTACTGCGAGTCGTACTGGCTGTCGTACTGCGAGTCGTACTGGCCCTCGGCGCCGTACTGCTGATCGATCTGGCCGGGGATGTACTGGCCTTCGCCCTTGCCGGGCACGTACTGGCCTTCGCCCTTGCTGGGCACGTACTGGCCTTCGCCCTTGCCGGGGACGTACTGCGGCGCGTCGTACCCGTAGTCGCCGCCGCAGGTCACGCGATCCCGGTAGTGGTACTTGTTGTTCGTCTCGTCGAGCAGGCGGAGATCGGCGAGCGAGATCCGGATGATCACCGGCCTCTCGTAGCTGCCGCGGCAGGCGTCGCGGCCGAGCAGGTGCCCGCGCGGCATGAGGAACTGGCCGCGGATGATGCCCTGGCGGCTCGCCTGGAAGGAGCCCGCGTCCTGCCACGGGTTGCGGCGCGTGATGACGCCGCCCGTGTACTGCCCGCGCCGATCGAGGCAACGGTACGACGTCTGGAGATCGGCCTGCATCGAGTAACGGCCCCACTGCCGCCGGATGTTCGACTGCTCGAAGCCGAGCTGCACATCGCCGTTGTCGAGGAACTTGGCGTCGACCTGCCCGAACTGCGGGCCGTAGTCGTAGCCGCCGTCCGCCAGAGCCTCGCTGCTCAGGAAGGGTGCGCTCGTGGCGAGCGCCGCCGCCATGAGGAGCTTGATCGAGTTCTTCATCGAGATACCTCTCCTTGTCTCGCGTGCTGCCCACGCGTGCACCCCGCGATGCAAGGCAGCGGCCGAGGTTCGATCCCGCCTCGTGCATCCAGCCACCGTGAACACGCGCCGCTTCACGCGGGGAATTCACGGACCACGCGGCGCGAGCTCTCCACGGATCGTCTTCGTTTCGCCCCGCGTCCGTCGACGCGTGATCGATCCCGTCGAGAGCGTCACGCGCCGCGTTCGTCCCGCGCGCTCGGGCGTGCGTCGATTTTGCCCCCGTCTATCCGCCACCGACCCGAGCGTGCGCAAACGCGCCGGACGCGACGGCGCGGCGTCGATCGAGACGTCCGAGGCGCTCGTGATGCGCCCGCGTCGTCCGCGGCGCGAGCGTCCCGGTCGACGCGCGTCACGCCTTCAGTCGTTTGGCTTCTTCTTCGAAACGACGGCCGCGAAGACGAGGCCGATCGGCCCGAGCGCCGCGCACGCGAGGAACCAGAAGCAGCCGCCGCGGCCCTTCGTCGTCGCGATCCACGCGCCGAGGATGCCGCAGAGCAGCCAGACCGGGATGCCGAGCTCGAGCTTCATCACCGCTGACGCTAGCACGCGGCCTCGCGTGCGCTCTCGCCCGCCCCGACGTCAGCGCGCTTCGCCGTCTCGCACCCGCGCGAGCACCCGCACGATGCCCGCGAGGTTCCACGCGGCGAAGCCCAGGAACAGCGCCACCAGCGCGACGGCCCAGCGCGACGCGCGCGGCGAGCTGCCGTCGATGAGCACCCAGGCGTCCTCGGGCACGGCCTTGTTCGTCTGCGCTGCCACCGCCTCGGGCAGGCGCGCGTGGCGCAGGCCCGCTTCACGGAACGGCACGAGCCTGCCGGCAAAACTCGTCGGCGGCACGAAGCGCGGGCCCTCGAAGCCCTCGGGCACCCGGATCTCCACCCAGATCTTCTCGTTGCCCGCGACGGGCGCGAGCCGGAACGAGTCTCCCTCCGCCGCGCGCCCGTACCGGATCGCCCCCGTCGTGCCGAGCAGGGCCGTCGTGCGCACGTAGCGGTTCGCGAAGTCCGCGGTGGGCGCGAGCGTCGCGAGGTCCGGCACCTCCACGAGCTCGCCCGGCGTGAGCGCGTACCTCGCCTCTCCCGAGAGAACAAACGCCATCCAGGCGGCCGCGAGCGTCGTGATGCCCATCAGCACCACCGTCGCCGTGCGCTCGCGTTTGGGCGGCGCGGGCAGCGCGATGAGCTCGGGATCCGAGCCCGCGGCGTCGAGCGACGGCGGGCGGGGCGCGGCGAGGGTGGACGACGGATCGCGGGGCACGAGCGAGGTGGGGTTGGCGTAGGGGTGTCCGCTCACGAGTATAACCGACGGACATCGCCGGGCGGGCGCGGTTCCTTCTTCCTCGCGTCGGATTTCCGCCGCCTGCCTGGCCGGTGTTTCGGGGCCGGGTGGGGGATCTCTTGCCCTCGTGCCCTCGCTTTTCTAGCCTACGCGCGTGGCAACGTCCGCGAAGAAGCTCTCCTCCGTCGTCTGCCCCTCCTGCGGCGTGACGAACTCGCCCGTCCCTCCGAGCGGGCGGTGCGTCTCGTGCGGCACGTCGATGGAGCTCGGCCGGAGCCGCGAAGACGGCGACGGGCGCCACCGCAAGGACGGCTTCAGCCTCCCGTGGGCCGGCATCGCGCTGCTCGTGCAGGCGGTGCTCACGGCCGCGATCGTCGTCGGCCTGCCCATGGTCGTCAGCGCCTTCGACTTCGAGGGCCGCTACGGGATGATGATCGCCGTGCCCGTCTGGTTCGTCGGGGGCATCTTGCTCGGCATGATCTCGCCCGGCAAGACCGTGGCCGAGCCCGTCGTCGCGACCTTGCTCGTCGCGATCCCCACGGTCGTTCAGCTCATGAAGTCGCAGACCGTCCGGACGCTGCCGCTCTTCATGTACGTGATCCTCGCGGTGATCGGCCTGCTCTTCACGATGGTCGGCTCGTACATCGGCGAGCGCATCCAGATGGGTCCGCCGCCGAAGCGCGCGGGCGCGGATTGATCGGCCGCGTCGCCCTGGGCCTCGTCTTCGCCTGCGGCTGCATGTCGGCCGAGGCCGAGGAGGAGCGCGTGCTGCTCGGGGCGATCGACGCGCTGCGCGACGCGCCGGCGGAGGACCTCGGCGGACGAAGGGCCTTGATCGACGCGCTCGTGAAGAGGCCGGCGAAGAGCCCGCAGGCCGAGCGCGCCCGGGACAGTTGCGCCGAGGCGTATCGGCTGCTCGTCGAGGGCAAGGAGGGCGTCGCGTCCGTGAAGCGCGCGCTCGGCGGCCCGAGCCCGGTGCCGACGACCCTGCTCGCCGACCTCGCCGCGGCCGAGGCGAAGATCGAGAAGAGCCGCGACGAGGCCATGCCGGCCTGCGAGAAGGCGTCGACCGAGCTGCGCCTGCGCCGCCGCTGACGGAGTTTCCGGGCCTGGCAAGGGAAAACGCGCCCTGGGGGGTACGGCGCGCGCGCGCCTCGTGCTAAAGAGCGCGCCGTATGTTCGACACGCTCGCTCGAGGTTTTCGGCAGGCCAGAAACCGCCTCGCGGGGCTCACGGAGCTCACCGAGTCCAACATCGAGCCCGCGCTTCGCGAGGTGAGGCTCAGCTTGCTCGAAGCGGACGTCGAGATCGGCGTCGTGAAGGCCTTCTTGAGCCGCGTGAAGGCGAAGGCCGTCGGCCGCACGCTCGACGCGAAGGTGAAACACGAGGGCGAGACCATGCAGGTCTCGGCGAGTGATCACTTCGTCAAGATCTGCCACGACGAGCTCGAGGCCATGATGGCGCACGAGGGGGAACCCATCGTGTGGGCGTCGGGCCGCCCGACCGGGCTCATGATGGTGGGTCTGCAGGGTTCGGGGAAGACGACGACCTGCGCCAAGCTCGCGCGGTACATCTCGAAGCAGGGCAAGAAGCCCATGCTCGTCGCGGCGGACATGCAGCGCCCCGCGGCCGTCGAGCAGCTCAAGGTGCTCGGCAACCAGATCAAGATCCCGGTCTTCAACATCGCGGGCAAGACGCCCGTCGAGATCTGCGCGGCGGCCGAGGCCGAGGCGAAGAAGCTCGGCCGCGACGTCATCATCTACGACACCGCGGGCCGGCTCGCGATCGACGAGAAGCTCATGCAGGAGCTCGCGGAGATCAAGTCGCGTGTCGCGCCGGAGAACATCTTCCTCGTCGTCGACGCGATGATCGGCCAGGACTCGGTGAAGACCGCGCGGTCCTTCCACGAGCGGCTCGGCATCAGCGGTGTCGTGCTCACGAAGCTCGACGGCGACGCGCGCGGCGGCGCGGCGATCAGCATCAAGGAGGTCACGGGCGCGCCCGTGCTCTTCAGCGGCATCGGCGAGACGACGGACAAGTTCGAGGAGTTCCGCGCCGACGGCATGGCGAGCCGCATCCTCGGCATGGGCGACGTCGTCGGCCTCATGCAGGACTTCGAGCAGGTCGTCGATCAGAAGAAGGCCGAGAAGGACGCCGAGCGCTTGCTCCAGGGCGACTTCTCGCTCGACGACTTCCTCGAGCAGGTCCGCATGATCCAGAAGATGGGGTCGCTGAAGGACCTCGTCGACAAGCTCCCGCTCGGCGGCATGTTCCCGGGCGGCCTGCCCAAGGACGTGAACCTCGACGACAAGGAGCTCGTGCGGATCGAGGCGATCATCCAGTCGATGACGCGCTTCGAGAAGCGTGATCCGTACGCGCTGATCCGCGAGCCGAGGCGGGCCGAGCGTATCTCGAAGGGCTCGGGGACGACGGCCGAGGCCGTCGCGGAGCTCGTGCAGAAGTTCCTGTTCATGAAGCAGATGATGTCGGGGCTCGGCCAGAACCTCGGCATGATGGGCAAGATCCCGGGCATGAAGCAGATGGCCCAGATGCGGAACATGCAGAAGGCCATGGCCGGCATGGGCGGCGGCATGCCGGGCATGCCGGGGATGCCGGGCATGGGCGGGATGCCGGGGATGCCTGGTTTCCCCGGGATGGGCATGCCGGGCTTCCCGGGCATGGGAATGCCTGGTTTCCCCGGGATGGGCATGCCGGGCATGGGGATGCCGGGCGGCGGCGCCGAGGGGCCGAGCATGACGAAGATGCGCACCCTGAGCCAGGCCGAGAAAAACGCGAAGAAGTCGCAACGCAAGCGCGAGCGCGACGCGCGGAAGAAGGGCCGGAAGTAATGGCGAGCGCGCGCATGCGTCGAGCCTCGCCGTTCGTCGCGTGCGCGCTCCTCGCGGCGGCGTGCTCGCGAGATTCGATCGCCCCGCCGGAGGCGGACAAGAAGGGCGCGCCGGCGGAGGATCCGCGGCGCGTGATCAAGGAGATCACCGTCAAGGCCCTCGCGTCGGGCGAGACGATCACGATCGACGGCAAGCTCGACGAACCTGCGTGGGGCAAGGCCGCGGACACGGGCCCGTTCGTCGACGTGTCGACTGGCGCGCCAAACCCGCGGATCCCCGTGCAGGGCCGCGCGCGTATCGTCTGGGACGACCAGTTCCTTTATGTCGGGTTCGACGTGAAAGACGCGACGATCCGCGGCGGTTTCCCCACGGACGCGCTGGATCCGCACCTCTGGGAGCGGGACACCGTCGAGATCATGATCGACCCCGACGGCGACGGGGACAACAAGGATTATTACGAGATCCAGGTGAACCCGCAGAACCTGGTCTTCGACTCGCGGTTCGACGATTACGGCAAACCTTATGGCGGTCCGGCCGGGCCTTTCGGGCACCAGGCGTGGAGCGCGGGGCTCGAGAGCGCGGTCGTCCTGCGCGGCACGATCGACGACGACAAGGACAAGGACGAGGGGTACACCGTCGAGGCGAAGATCCCCTGGAAATCGTTCCTCAAGGCGAAGGCGTCGCCGCCCGCGTCCGGGGATGTGTGGCGGATGAACTTTTATGCGATGCAGAACAACGGCGGCGTCGCCTGGTCCCCGATCCTCGGGATGGGGAACTTCCACCGGGCCTCGCGGTTTGGCCGGGTGAAGTGGGTGCGGGAATAGGCCTGCGCTTCAGCGAGGATCCGCGGCCGGCTCCTGCTGCGTGATGCAATGCACGCCGCCGCCGCCCAGGTTCACGGCCTCGGCGTCGATCGGCACGATCTTCCGCCCCGGAAAAGCCTCCGCGAGGATCCGCTGCGCGGCTTCGTCCTTCTCTTTCACGCGCGGGGAGCGCCCCTCTTTGAAATACACCTGCACGAGGACCACGCCGTTCGTGACCAGGAAATTCAGGTAACTCGTCGACACGATGATTCGCACCGGCTCGCCCTTCGGAAAAGGCACGCCGCTCGTGTACCGCATCCCCTTCATCGTCTCGTAGACGCCGTCGCCGGGCCCCATCGTGTCGTAGAGCGGCTCCGGCATCGGGACTCGTACGATCCGGAAGGGTCGCCCGTCCTGATCGACCGACGCCTCCATCGCCGCGCGCGCCCGCTCGAGCCGCTCGCGGGTCATGGCTCGAATCGTGTCCTCCCGCGCCTCCTCCTCCGTCACCTCGCCGAGCAAGATCGTACGGGCGTCCGCGAAACGCGCGAATTCGTCGACGTGCCCCCCGGGCGTGAGGGGCGTGTAAATGCCCCCCGGCAAGGGGCCCTCCCAGGTCGCGTCGTCCTCCACGATTCCCTGCGGCAACCACACGAAGCTCCGGGCGCCGAGCGTCCTTCGAAACTCCGCCTCGATCTGCTCGCGGGAGAGCCCCGGGTTTCGTTGCCGCTCCACGCGCTCGGTGAGCATCAGCGTCCCCGCCCCGTTCGACTCCCGATCGCCCCCCTCGCTCGACAGGCTCGACGGCACGACCGGCAAGCCCCGCAATCGAGCCACGCTTCGGTCGACGGCGTCCTCGATCCGCGCCGCCTTGCTCGATCGATCGAAGCCGGGATATCCCCAGGAATTGAACGCGTAATCGACGACCGCGCGCCCGCCGCCGCTCGTCTTCACGAAGATCGGCCCCATGTCGCGCAGCCAGATGTCCGCGTGTGGCACCGCGTGGATCTTCACGTGGTCCGAGGGAACAGCCTCACGAGCGAATCGATCCCGGATGGCGCGCGCCTCCGCCTCGTCCTGGGCGAGTACGTCCACCGAGACGTGGCCGTGGAGGGCGCGGATGATGCCCATGAGGACGGGCTCGGTCGGTTTCCCCGCCTTGTTTTCGTACCTCGGCCAGGCGAGCCATATCGAGGCGTGGGGCTCGAACTCCGCCGGGAACGAATACGTCTCTCGCGCCTCGGCCTGCGGCGCGGGCGCCTTCGTACACGCGGCCAGCCACAGGCCGAGGAGGGCGACGGCGATACGCATCTCGTCAGCCGTCGTTCTGCAATGCGGCCCGCGCGGCGCGCTCGATCAGATCGTTCGCCGATTTCTCCAGCGGATCGACCCGCTCTGCCCCGACGCGTAGCCGGAGCGAGAGCCGCCGCGTCTCCTTGCGTTTGCTGAACTCCTCGCGGAGCTTCTCGCCGAGCGCCTTCGCGAGCGTGCGGGAGAACTTGCTGCCCGCGTCGGGCACGATGAGCACGAGGCTCGACGGGCCGTACCGGCCGAGGAAGTTCTTCCGACCGTAGAGCCCGTGCAGCGTGCTCACGAGCTCGCGCACGTCGGCGTCGATCGACGCCTTGTCCCTCGTCGGATCCTGCCCTCGCAGCGGCAGATCGAAGAAGACGATCGAGAACTTCGTGCCCGTCATCTTCGCCTTCCCGATCGCCTCGTCGAGCGTCAGGCGCAGGTACCGCTCGCTGTAGGCGCCCGTCGCCGGGTCGCGGAAGAGCGGGACGTTGTCCTCCCACGATTCGTCGACGGGCTTCGCACGGCTCTTCGGAGGCCGCGCCCCGGCCGAAGGCGGAGGCGGGTCGGCGTAGAGCATCGGTCTTTCCACGGGCGCAGGTCGCGCGGGCGCGAGGCGTGGGCTCGGCGGCGGAGGCAGCGCCACGGCGATCGTGGGGTTCGAGGTCACGACGCCGAGGGCCTCGCAGAGCTCGGCGATCGCCTGGGTCGCGCGCTCGGGGCGCCGCTGCGGCTCGAGGTTCGCGGCCCGCGAGAACCAGGCGTCGAACGGGGGCGGGAGCTTCACGCCTCGCCGCGCGGCGCGGGTCGTCGCCGGCTCGGGCGGGCCCAGCATGATCTTCTTGAAGAGCACGAAGAGCGAGAGCGAGCTCTTCGCCTCGTTCATCCAGTACGCCTCGCCGGAGAGCAACGTGAACGCGAGGTGGCCGAGCGCGTAGACGTCGGCGCGCGGGCCGATCGCGCCGTCGCCCAGGACCTGCTCGGGCGCCATGTAGAGCGGCGTGCCGACGATGGCCGTGCGCCGCTGGAACGTCGTCTCCACCATCACCTTGGCGACGCCGTAATCCAGGATCTTCACGCACGGGCTGCCGTCGTCGCGCGTCGTGACGAAGAGGTTCGCGGGCTTGAGATCCCTGTGCACGATGTTCGCCGCGTGTGTCTTGTCGAGCGCGAGCGCCGCCTGTCCCAGGTAGAGCACGACCTCGGCCGGCGGCAGGGCGCCGCGGCGCTCGAGCATGCTGCCGAGCTCCTCGCCCGTGAGCAGGTCCATCACGAGGAAGGGCATACGCGTGCCCTCGTCGATGCCCGCGTCGGAGACCTGGACGATGTGATCACTCTCGATGCCGCCGGTGATCGTGGCCTCTTGCGCGAAGCGCTCGCGCAGGATCGGGTCCTCGATGGTGCCGGGCAGCATCACCTTGAGCGCGCGCCTGCGACGCGTGGCCTCGTCGAAGGCCTCGTAGACCGCGCCCATGCCGCCCGCCTTGATGACGCGGATGACGCGGTAACGGCCGTGAAAGAGCGCGTCGAATACGAGCACGTGGGCGAGGCGCCGCCCGGCCGAAGAGCCGGAGGCGAGCGTCGAGAGCATGGATGAAGATGGGGACGCAGATCAAGGCCGACGCGTCTGTCCTCGTCGGTCGCCGCGCCCGCCGCGGTGTGTCCCGTGGATCAGGGGGCCTCTTCGTCGACCGACGAGGACGCCGACGTGTCGACGGAGAGCACCGTGAGCATCGACGAGCGCGGGAAGTCCGTGTCGATGAACGTCTCGGTGTCCTCGTAGATGCGGAAGGGCTGAAGCTCGAGCGTGGTGCTCACCTCCGAGCCGTCGCGAGCGATGAGCTTCGCCTCGCCGAAGTACCTGCCCTCGGGCAGATCCACCGTCATCTGCATCTCTTCACAGGGCTGGTACGCGCGCGCCACGATGCCGCCGGCCGTGTCGCGGATGATGAGCTCCATGCGGTCGGCGCCGTAGGTCCTGCAGAGGCGCCGGTCGAAGCGACCTCCGATCGACCAGCGCTGCGTCACCTCGCCCGAGTCGCGCCCGACGGGCACGTAGATGGCCGCGTCCGCCGCGCACCCGGCCGTGCTCGCGGCCAAGGTCAGGACGAACGCCGCGGAGCGAGCCCATTTCACGATGGAATTGTGCATTGAAACCTCCCCCTGGTTCTCGTCGGTCCGCGCGGACGAAGGTCAGCGCGGACGATACTCGCGATGCAGCTCCTGCGGTTTCGTCGGACGAACCCCCGGATAGCCGTACTCGACCGCGGGCGGCGGCACGGCGCGCGGCGCGGTCTGGACCCGCGTGCGGTACGTGCCGAGCTCCGGCGGCTCCTCGAGGAACACCACCCAGCCGTCGTCGGTCGGCCAGTACCAGCGACCCTCGACCAGGTAGGCGATCCGGCCGCGGTACTCCACGGCCGGATAGTCGTCGATCGCGACCGGGACCGCGTCCGCATAGGCCACGTCGTACCCGCCCACGTTTGGCCTCCCCGCCGACAGCGTGGCCGTACAGCCCACGACCAGCATCGAGAACACGAAGACGGGCAGGAGGATCCACGCGCCGCGCCTCCCGCGTTCCGTGCGCCTCTTTCGTCGTCCGTCCTGGGCGCCCACGTTGCTTCTCATCCGCACAGGTCACCTCGCTTGCGGCTGGGACGAGCAACCGAGGTGCCATCACGCGGCAAGCGCGCACAACCGTTTGACAATGCCGTCGCCGCTCTGTAGGGAAGCGCGCCCGTGAGTGCGTCCAAAGTTCCCGTGTCGATCGTCGGCGTGAGCGGCTTCGCTGGCAGCGAGCTGGCGCGGCTCGTCGCCGAGCACGCCTCGCTCTCGCTCGTGGGCGTCGTCGCGGATCGATGGAAGGGCTCGAAGCTCGGCGAGCACGTGCGCGTGCCCGCGAGCGTCGCGAAGCTCTCCGTCGCGCCGATGAGCGAGGCCGTCAACGTCGCTCGGCAGGGCGAGGTCGCGCTGCTCGCGACGCCCGCCGAGGTCTCGGCCCGCCTCGCGCCGGAGCTGCTCGCGCACGGCGTGCGCGTCGTCGATCTCTCGGGCGCGTTTCGCCTGGAGGACCCGGCCGCGTATCCGCGCTGGTACGGCTTCGATCACCCCGCGCCCGAGCTGCTCGCCGAGGCGCATTACGGCCTGCCGGAGGTCGCCTCCGCGTCGACCCGCGCGGGCGGCGCGAGGGACGCGCGCCTCGTCGCGAACCCTGGTTGTTACGCGACGGCCGCGATCCTCGCGCTCGCGCCGCTCGTCGAGGCGGGCGCGATCGATCCCGGGTCGATGTACGTCGACGGCAAGAGCGGCGTCTCGGGCGCGGGCCGCAAGGTCGAGGAGCGCTTGCTCTTCATGGAGGTCGACGAGAACCTCTCGGCGTACCGCGTCGGCAATCACCAGCACACGCCCGAGATCGAGCAAGCGCTCTCCCGCGCGGGCCGCGTGCGCGCCTCCGTGACCTTCGTCCCGCACCTCTTGCCCGTGCGCCGCGGCCTGCTCGTCACGGCCTTCGCGCGCCTCTCGGGCAAGGTCCCGCACGCAGAGGTCGAGGCGCTCTTCCGGCGCGCCTACGCCCCTGCCGACCTCGTCGAGGTGCGCGCGCCGGAGGACGTCACGCTCGCGCAGGTCGCGTACACCCCGTACGCGCGCCTCGGCGTCCGCGCCGACGCCGAGCGTGGCTCGGTCGTCGTCACGTCCGCGCTCGACAACCTGCTCAAGGGCGCCGCCTCGCAGGCGCTCCAGAACCTCTGCGCGATGATCGGCGCGCCGCCGCTTTCCTCGCATTGATCGACCGATGAGGGCTCCCCCGCGTCGCCTCGCCGGCGCGGCTCTCCCCAACCTCCGAGGTGGCCCGTGAAGATACCGCTTGGATTCTCGTTTGCCGGCGTCTCGGCCGGCATCAAGGTCAAACGCCCCGACCTCGCGCTCGTGCTCTCGGAGCTGCCCGCCGTCGCGGCGGGTTGCTTCACGCGCTCCAAGTCTCGCGCGGCGTGTGTCGACTGGAACGTCGCGCGCCTGCCGCGCACGGACGCGCGCGCGATCGTGGCGAACAGCGGCAACGCGAACTGCCTCTCCGGCGAGGAGGGCGTGCTCGCCAACCAGCGCATGGCCTCCTCCGTCGCCGACGCGCTCGGCGTGCCCGTCGACGCGGTGCTCACCTGCTCGACCGGCGTCATCGGCGTGCCCTTGCCGCATGGAAAGGTCGCCGCCGCCGTGCCCGGCCTCATCGCGAAGCTCGGTCAGGATCCCGCGCCCGCGGCCGAGGCGATCCTCACGACCGACACCTGCACGAAGCTCGCCTCGCGCGAGATCTTCCTCGGCGGTGATCGCGTGCGGATCGCCGGCATCGCCAAGGGCTCGGGCATGATCCACCCGAACATGGCCACGATGCTCGCGTTCCTCGTGACGGACGCGGCCATCGACGTCACCGTGCTCGACGCGATCCTGCGCGGCGCCGTCGACGAGACGTTCAACATGGTCAGCGTCGATCGCGACACGTCGACGAACGATCAGGTCCTCGTCCTCGCCAACGGCATGGCCGAGAACGACCCGATCACGCGCCGCGACTCGCCCGAGGCGCAGACCTTCGCGGCTGCGATCGTCGACCTCTGCAAGGAGCTCGCGCGGACGATCGCCGGCGACGGCGAGGGCGCGCAGCACCTCGTCACGGTGACCGTGCGTGGCGCCGAGGACCTCACGACCGCGCGCTCGCTCGCGCGTGCCGTCACCGAGTCGAACCTCTCGAAGGCCGCGTTTTTCGGGACCGATCCGAACTGGGGCCGCGTGCTCGCCGCGATCGGCGCGCGCGCGTCGGAGCAACACATCCGCTTCGATCCGGGCGTCACGAGCGTGCGCATGCAGAACGTGCTCGTCTTCGCGCAGGGCAAGCCGCAGCCCTTCGACGCCGACGCGCTCCGCGCGCTCCTCCGCGGCGAGGAGGTCTTCGTCGACGTCGAGGTCGGCGACGGCCCGGGCGAGGCGACGGCGTGGGGCTGCGACCTCTCCTACGACTACGTACGAATCAACGCCGACTACGCCGCGGTGCTCGTCGACCCCGAGGGCCCGGTGCGGCGTGATCCGAGCCTCGACCACAAGACGCCGGAGCTCAAGGCCGACACGCTCGTGCAGGCGCTCCGCTACATCGAGCGCTTCGCCGGCACGCGCGCGGTGATCAAGTACGGCGGCGCCGCGATGGTGCGCGCCGACCTCAAGGATCGCTTCGCCGAGGACGTGCGCCTGCTGCAGGCCGTGGGCCTGCGGCCGATCATCGTGCACGGCGGCGGCCCCGAGATCTCGCGCACGCTCGAGCAGATGGGGCAGACGAGCGAGTTCGTCGACGGCCTGCGCGTCACCGACGCCGGCAGCCTCAAGATCGTCGAGATGGTCCTCACGGGCCAGATCAACAAGGAGGTCGTCGCCTCGCTCGCGCGCGCGGGCACGAAGGCCGTGGGTCTGTCCGGCAAGGACGGCGGCCTCATCGAGGCGCGCAAGATGAACATGCCGCCCGGCAAGGACCTCGGCTACGTCGGCGAGGTCGCGCGTGTGGATCCCGATGTGCTCGAGCTCCTGCTCGGCAAGGGTTACATCCCCGTCATCTCGCCGATCGGCCTCGGCAAGGACGGCAGCACCTACAACATCAACGCCGACACCGTCGCCGCCGAGGTCGCGGTCGCGTGTGGCGCGCGCAAGCTCATCTACCTGACGGACGTCGCCGGCATCCTTTCGAACGGCCTGCTCGTCTCGGAGATGAGCGCCGAGGAGCTCGAGGCGCGTATGCGTGACGGCACGGTCACGGGCGGCATGCTCCCGAAGGCGGCCTCGATCCTGCGCGCGCTCGAAGGCGGCGTCGAGACGGTGCACATCATCGACGGCCGCGTCCCGCACAACGTGGTGGCCGAGCTCTTCACCTCGCGAGGCGTCGGCACGATGATCCGCGCAGGCGCTCCGAAAGAGGGCGAAGAGTTCCCCATGAGCTGAGCCCGCCCTCGCCATGCTCGACGCGGAGATCGTGATCGTCGGCGGCGGCCCGGCCGGCATCTCGACGGCCCTCTTCCTCGCGCACACGTCGCCCCGGCTCGCCGATCGGATCCTCGTGATCGAGCGAGGCAAGTACCCGCGGGAGAAGGTCTGCGCGGGCGCGATCGGCGCGCGCGCGGACAAACTGCTCGCGTCGATCGGCGCGCGCGTCGACGTCCCCTCGGTCCCCATTCGAGGTTTGTCCGTGGACGCCTCGGGCCGAAGCCTCGCCACGCGCGCCGACGGGCCTCCGATCGGTCGTGTCGTCCGGCGCGTCGAGTTCGATCACGCCTTCGCCGCGGTGGCCATGGCGCGCGGCGTGCGGGTGCGCGATGGCGTGAAGGTCACGGGGCTCGTCGTCGGCGAACACGCGGCGCGTCTCGAGACCTCGATCGGCGAGATCCGCGCCCGCGCCGTCGTCGGCGCGGACGGCGTCGGAAGCGTCGTGCGGCGCGCGCTCGGCTTGCCCCGCGGCGCGTTCATGGCCCAGGCCGTGGAGCTCGACACGGAGAGGGCGAGCGAAGACGAGCCCCGCGACCTGCTCCACTTCGACCTCGGCGACCGTGGTTTGCCCGGGTACGCCTGGGACTTTCCGACCCTCGTCCGCGGAGAACCCCTGGTTTGTCGGGGCATCTACGAGCTCCGCGCCGAGGGCGTGCCCGAGCGCGCCGCGACCGAGCCCGGGCCGGGTGATCGTTTGCTCGCGCGCGCCGCCGCTCGAGGCGTGCCCGCGCCCGCCGCGTCGCTGCGTCGCTTCGCCGAGCGAGGCCTCTCGCTGCACGAGCCCTTCGCGCGGCCGCGCGTGTTGCTCGTGGGCGAGGCCGCGGGCATCGATCCGGCGCTCGGCGAGGGGATCGCGCAGGCGATCCAGTACGGCGCCGTGGCGGGCCCGTTCCTCGCGCGGGCGCTCCGCTCGGGCGACCTCTCGTTCGCCTCGTTCCCGCGCGTGCTCCACGCGAGCCGCCTCGGCTTCGATCTTCGCGTGCGCGCCCGGGCGGCGCGCTTCGTCTACGGCGGCGCGCGCCCGCTCGTCGAGCGATGGGTCACGCGCTCGCGCGCGCTCGCCGCTGCGGGGATGGAGTATTTCGCGGGGGAACGGGTCGATCGGCGCGCGCTCGGACGGAGCGCGCTCGACCTCGGCGGGGCGTTGCTCGGCGTCGCGCTCGATCAGGCGCGTGTCACTTGGGCGCCTCGGTCGGGGGCTTCGCCGTGACGTGCATGTAGAAGTTGCCGATCGACTTGATCTTGAAGTGCGCCACGCCCATCGCGTCGTCGATCTTCTCGGGCGCGTAGATCGTCCAGGTGATCTTCTCGCGGCCCTTGTCGTCGACCTTCAGCTCGCCGATCGCGAGGTTCGCGTCCTTCTTGTTGCCCGCGGGGAAGCTGAACTCGAAGGGTTTGTCCAGGGTCTCGAGCGTGGGCGTCTCCGCCGAGTTCTCGATCTGCACGAGCATCCGGTAGATCTTCCCGATCGGCACGCCCGTCGACTTGCCCTTCGGGTCGATCTTGAACGTGATGATGTGGGCCGAGCCGAGCGAGCCTTCGCGGATGCGGAAGACGGCGCGGCCCGCGTCGTCGCCGAGCTCGAGCTTCGCGCCCGGGCTCGTCGTGAAGATCGACTGCAGTTCTTTCTCCGAGCTCATGAGCACCGGCGGGCGCTCCTCGGCGTCCTTCGGCGGCGGCGGCGGCTCGGCCTCCGGCTTCGCGGTCGGCTCGGGCGGAGGTGCCTCCGGCGCGGCCGTCTCCTCCGGCGCGGGGGCCGGCGTCGCGGCCGGGGGCGGCTCGGGTGTGGCCGGAGGCGGCGTGGTCTCGCCGCCGCAGGCCGCGGCGACGACGACGACGACCGCCGGCAGACCGAGGGTCGTGATGCGGAGCAGCTTTTCGAGGCGGGTCCGTACGCGCATGAAGCTCGGCGTAGGACGAGGCCGCGCGGAAGGCAAGCCCGAGCCCGCGCGTGATTCCGGCTCTCCTCGACGCCCGCGTCGGCCCACCGTATAAAGCGGGCCATGCGCACGTCGCTCCTCTCGGCTTTTGCCCTCCTCGCACTCGCGTGTGGACCGTCTCCGGCGGCCGTCGAACCCACGAAGACGCCGGCCGACGCCTCGAAGAAAGAGCCCACGCCGGTCGCGGTCGCGGCGCCGGCCGAGACGGCCTACGACCTCTCGCCGGTCCCCGAGCCGCAGGACGTCGTCGCGCTCTTCGGCTGGAAGAGCCCCGCGGCCACGCTGAACAACTTCGGCACGTGCGCGGCCCTGCCGCAAGAGCCGCTTTTGACCGGCGTCGAGGCGCAGGTCCGGTTGCTCCTGCGCGACGTGGTCTCCTCGAGCGTCGACGTGCGTAGCCTCGCGGCCGTCGTCGCGCTCGACGCGCCCGTCTTCGCCGTGGCCTCGCTGGAGACACAATCGAAGCGCGCCGGCGCCTTCGTCGCCTTCTCGCTCGGCCTGACCTCGCTCGAGAAGGCGAAGATGGCCGTCGAGGGCGCCGGTCCCCTCACCGAGCTCGGCCCCGGCATGTTCCGCGTCGGCGGCAGGTCGAGCTCGACGTGCGTGATCGCGGCGTCCGCGGGATCGACGCCGGCGCGGCTCGTGTGTGGGCCGAAGGAGAAGGACGTCACCACGCTCGCCCCGTACCTCACGCGTACCTTGCCGACCCAGCCCGGCGCGGGCTCGGACGTGCACCTCGAGCTGCGCGTCGCGCCGGCCGAGGCTCGGTACGGCTCGCTCTTGCGCACGCAGGTCCAGGGTTTGCCCGTGATCGCGCAGGCCGAGCTCTCGATCGGCGAGCCCAAGTTCGATCGCGCGCTCGTCGACGCCGCGACGGCCCTCGCGGACGAGGTCGTCGCCTTCGCCGCGGACGCGGACAAACTCACCTTCGACGTCTCGATGGATCCGGCCTCGTGCCTGCGCGCGAGCGCCGCGCTCGCCATGCGCGGCAAGAGCTCCTGGGTGAGCGGCCTCATGGGCGAGCGCCCCGAGCGCGCCGGCCCGCCGCCCGCGATCTTCTGGCGCGCGCCGAAGGAGAGCGCGAGCGTCGTTTATGGCCGCGGCTCCGATCCGAAGCGCTTCCAGCCCATCCTGCGCACGCTCCGGCTCCTGCTCGAAGGGGGCCTGGCGAAGCTAAACGTCGGCTCCGAGGCCGATCACCGCGCGGTCGGCGAGCTGCTCGACTGGCCCATGGGCAAGGACGTCGAGACGGTCACGGCGAGCGGACGCGTCGTGGAGCCGGAGGCCAAGGGCGGGAAGCGCACGCCACAACAAGAGGCCGAGGCCCTCGTGAACGGGTGGATCGGCTGGAGCCTCGTGGGCTACGAGGAGGGCTCGGCGAACCTCGCCAAGCAGCTCCGCAAGGTCGCGGACGTGTACAACCGCAAGGGCTTCCAGGATCCGCTCCGCAAGGAGCTCGGGCCGGAGCTTTCGAAGGTGATCCCCAAGGTCAAGGTGGGGCGCGGCCCTGCCGCCCTCGGGCCCGACTCGCTCGATCTTTCGATCAAGGTGGAGAACGTCCCGGCGGCGCTGCTCGAAATGAAGGGCGCCACGCAGAAGGACCGCGTGAGCCTCGAGGTGCACGTCCTGCTCATGGGGGACGGCAAGACGCGCACGTGGCTCGCCATCGGGGGCGGCAAGCCCGACGAGCTCGTCAAGCGCCTGCTCGCCGTGAAGACCGGCGCGCCCGACGCGGGCACGATCGCGTCCCGCACGGACCTCGACCCGCTGCGCCGGGGCAAGCACATGAGCGCGGGCTTCCTCTCGATGGGCCCGCTGGTCAAGAGCCTGGAGCGCACGAAGGGCGCCTTCGGGCGCCGCGGAGATCCGCGCTTCGAGCAGCTCATGCGCGCCGTCTCCACGATGCCGCATCAGGGCGACACGCCGATCTTCATCACGTCGAGCTCCACGGGCACCGTGGACGCTCCGCGCGGCGAGGTGGCCGTGACGGCTTCGAAGCCTGCCCTCGAGGACATCGGCTGGCTCATCAAAACGCTCGCGTTCGGCGGCGCCCGCCGCTGAGGCTGCTAGCCTCTCTGCCTTCGCGCGACGTGCGAATCGTGCGCAGGGCGGAGGGCATGTCCTTTGCCGTTCGTCCGGAAAACACTCGCCGAACGGCAAAGGGGACCATGGACGCTCGAAAGGGAGTAGGGATCGGGAGCATCGCGCCGCGAGGGCCTGGTGCGAGGCCTGCGACGCGCGCTGGCGCGCTGAACCCCGAGTCGATCGACGAAGAGCCCGAGCTCACGCTCGAGCAGCGGGAGGAGCTGCGCACCTTGCTCGAGACGAGGCGCGCGGAGCTACTCGCGAGCATCGAGACGCGCCAGGAGCAGGAGCGCGACACGGGCCGCGAGGTCGGCGACGAGATGGACGAGGCGAACATCGAGGGCGCGACGGCCATGGCTTCGCGCCTGCTCGAGCGTGACGTGCAGCTTCTCTCGGAGATCGATCGTGCGCTCGCGAAGTTCAGCGACGGCACGTACGGCTCGTGCGAGGGCACGGGGGAGCCGATCGGCTTCCCGCGCCTGCGCTCGCGGCCCTGGGCGCGCTTCAGCGTGGAGTACCAGGAGCAGCTCGAGCGCGAGGCGCGCACGCGGGGCGGCTTCTGAAAACCGGCGCGACGGCCGCGCCTGCCTGATAGAGTCGCTCGGTGGTGAATCACCGCCGAGAGCGCTCGTTTTTGTGGCGCGCCGGGGCCGTGGGCGCTCTCGGCGCGCTCGTGTTGCCCGTCGTCGTGTTCGCGTGCTCGCCGGTCGAGACGGTGTCGCCTGCGCCGGAAGACGCAGGCGCCGACGCGCCTGACGCGTCGTCCGGCATGTCCTCGGCGTCCTCCTCGTCGGGAAGCGGCGGGGGAGGGCAGGGGGGCGCAGGCGGAAGCGGCGGCGGCGCAGGCGGAAGTGGCGGCGCGCGCGGCAGCGGTGGCGCAGGTGGCAGCGGCGGCGGCGGCGCAGGCGGCGCAGGCGGAAGCGGCAGCGGCGGCGCGGGCGGAGCTGGCGGCGGCGGACCGAGTGACGCCGGCGTTTGTCCCGTCACCACGATGGCCGTCCCCGTCACGCCCTCTCCGCACGTCCTGGCTTGCTCCCCCGTCGTGTACGCGACGAACCCTCCGACCTCGGGCCCTCACTACCCCTCGTGGGCTGCGTTCAAGTGGTACGACGCGCCCGTCCCGCGAGGTTTTCTCGTCCACTCGCTCGAGCATGGCGCGGTCGTCATCTCGTACCATTGCGAGGGCGGCTGCGAATCCGAGCTCGCGACCCTCGCGGCGTTTCTCGACGCGCGCCCGGCCGATCCTCTATGCGCGGCGCCATTGAAGTCGCGCATCATCGTCACGCCCGATCCCGCGCTCGACGTCCGCTTCGCCGCGGCCGCGTGGGGCGCGTTTCTCCGCGCCGATTGCCTCGACACGGCCGCGCTCGGCGCCTTCCTCGATACGTATTATGCGAAGGGGCCCGAGAATTTCTGCACGGACGGCGTCGACGTCCTCGCCCCGGGCAGCGGCGTCCCGGCCGATTGCGGGGCCGAGCCGGCGGACGCAGGCGCCGATTGATGCGGGGGGCGTGGGGGGCAGAGGGAGCCTCGCGAAGCGAGGCGACCGGAGCCCCCCACCTCAATCAAGTCGCCAGCCAGAAATCCTTGCCGAGCAAGCTCTTCGCCGTCTCGATCGTGCTGAACGCCCGCTTCAGGTCCGTCTTCGCCTGCAGCTCCGAGAGCTGCACGATGTACGGGATCCACAGCGGCCGGCACACGAGCAGCGCGGCGTAGGACCCCTCGGCCTCCTCGTTCCAGCCCTGCGCCACGGCGATCCGGGCGAGCAACGAGTTCACCGGCACCGGCGAGCCCACCTGCCCGATCTCCATCGCGCGCGCCATCACGTCGCGGGCGAGCTCGGCGCGCGCCCCCTCGTCCTGCACGTCCTTCGCGCCTCGGAACCTCTGGAAGGCGATCTCCAGCCGCTGCTCGTTGTCGACCTGCTCCGGCAGGCGATCACGCACGATCACGCTCCACGCATCCACGAACGGCCGCCCGACGAGCTCCGGCGACGCCTGGCAATGCGCGAGCAGGAGCTCGGCTTCCTTCCAGTCGCCTGCGTCTCGCGCGAGCTCCAGGCCCGACACCACGCGCTCTTCCTCGCAGCGGCCCGGGTCCTTCTCGAGCAGCCACCGCTCCCAGTAGAGCGCCCCGCGTGACAGCGTCCGGAAGACCATCGCCGGCTGCGTCAGCCGCGCGAACATCGCCTGCTGGATCAGGGTGCTCTTGTGGCGCTCGACGTCCGACACCGTGAGGCTCTTCGGCCAGGCCTCGGCCCCGAAGGCGAAGGTGATCATGACAGGACCCGGATCGCGGCCTTTCCTCCGCCGAACGCCACGGCGCCCGCGATCTTCCGCCCCCCGGGCGCGCCGTTCACGTGCTTCACCACGTCCGCGAGCACGCCCTCCGGATCCGCGCCGTCGGTCCCGAACGCCACGAGCACCCCCTCGTCGCGCCCGTTCGACTTCTGCAGGTGCAGCTCCAGCCACGGACCACGCTTCGAGACGCGGGCCACGCGCAGCTCGTCGCGCGCCCGCAGCATCGCCGTGATCACCCCCGCGGCCGCCACGTGCAAGAGATCCTCGCGCCCCGCCACGCGTAGCGCCGCGACGTCGGCCGCCGCGACGTCGGCCGCGTGGACCAGCGAGAAGCCTTCGATCGTCGGATCGTTCGCGCCTGGCGCGAAGTAGGCGAGCTCGAACGAGCTCGTCGTCCCGGGCGCGGTCTCGCAGGCGAGCAGACACGCAGGCAGCACGAGCGGCGGCCACAGGTTCGGCTGATCCGCCCTCAACTTCGCGAGGTTGTAGGTCTGCATCGACGAGATCCGCGGTCAGGGTACCACGCCACGAACGTGCTCAAAAGCCCCATGCGCGGGCCTCCCGCTCGTCGGCGCCGCGGCGTGGTGGGCTGATCCACGTCCAGAAGGACAAACGGGCCGCTCACGTATGCCGCCTCGCCCATCACCAACCTGCGCGTCCCGTGTACCATGTGTGACCACCCGCATGCCTCGCGCCACCCCCTCGATCGAGCCCTGCCCGCTTTGTGAACGGCCGAATTTGCATCCCTCGGATCATCACCTCGTGCCGCGGAGCCGCGGGGGAAAGGAGACACTCGCCATTTGCCGCGATTGTCACCACGCCGTCCACGCCGTGCTCACGAACAAGGAGCTCGAGGCCCGGTATCACACCGTCGCCGAGCTCCTCGCGCACCCCGATCTCGCGAAGATGATCGCCTTCATCGCGCGGCAAGACCCCGGCGGCAAGGTCCGCGTCCGGAGGACGAAGGCGCGCCCGAAGCGGCCCTGAGCCATTATCCCCCCATTCGTTTCACGAACGGCACGATCCGCTCCACGAACGCCTGCTTGTGGAACCGGTCGAACTCGGCCCACGTGCAGAGCGTCGAGGTGTCGGTCACGCGGTCCACGAAGAGCTTGCCGTCGAGGTGGTCCACCTCGTGCTGGAACGTCCCCGCCGTCAGGCCCCGCGCCACCCGTTCGAACGGCGCGCCGTGCCGATCCCAGCCCGTCACGCGCACCTCGGCGAACCTCGGGACCACGCCCCTGAGGTTCGGCACCGAGAGGCAACCCTCGTAATTGTCGAATCGCTCCTCCGTGAGCGGCTCGATCACCGGATTGACCAGGATCGTCAGCGGGATGTTGGGCTTGTACGGGTAACGCGGGTTGTCCTTGACCTCGATCGCCACGATCCGCCTCGGCACGTGGACCTGGGTCGCGGCGAGGCCGGCGCCATTGGCGTCGCGCATGGTCTCGACGAGGTCGTCGATGAACGTCTGCACCTCGGCCGTGGCGAGCTCGCCCCGCTCGACCTCGCGCGCTCGGCTGCGGAGCACGGGATGTCCAATTTGAGCAATTTTCAGGAGCGTCACGGGCCGAGCCTACCACGAAGACGTCAGGGTCGACCTGCGCTCGACGCGAAAGCGGCTCCGCCCCAGGGATCCCCCATGAACCAGGACAAGCGCCAGCCCGACCTCTCCACGAACGTCCCCCAAGGCAGCGAGCCCGAGACGAGCGGACGGACGGACGTCGAGCACGAGGTGCGGGGCGAAGAAAACGCGCCGATCGAGCGCAGCAGCGTCGATCAGCGCGAGAGCGGATCGATCGAGCGCGCCAAGGCGCACCTCGAGCACGCCGGCCGGGATATCGCGGCCGCGGCGAGCGAGGTCGCCACGGTCGCACGCGCGGCCGCCGAGTCGGCCAAGGAGGCCATCAAAGAGGAGGTGCCCTCGACCCGGCGCACGGGCGAGCCCTCGAAGGAGAACACGCTCGACCGGCTGAACGACCTCCTGCGCGGCGAGCTGGCCAGCGTCGAGACCTACGAGCTCGCCCTGCGCAGCGTGCGCGACGCCGATTTGACGAGCTCGCTTCGTCAGATCTGCGAGAGCCACCAGAGGCGGGTCGATCGCCTGCGCGACAAGGTGCGCGAGCTCGGCGGCGAGCCCGCGCAGAGCTCGGGCGTGTGGGGCGCCTTCGCGCGTATCGTGCAACGCGGCGCCGACCTGCTCGGCCACCGCGCCGCGCTCGCCGCGCTGGAGGAGGGCGAGGATCAGGGCAAGAAGCGATATACCCGGGACATGGACGAGCTCGAGCCGCCCGTGCGCGACTTCGTCCTCCAGGAGCTCGCGCCCGAGCAACAACGCACGCACGACCTCGCGCAATCGCTGCAGAAGTTCGTGAAGGCGGCCTGAAGCGAGGGGCGCCGCCCGCCGGTCATTTCCAGGCGGGCGGCGTCATCCCCAATTTGTTGTAAAAAAACTTCGTCGCCGTCCGCGAGAGCTGATCCTTCGGCTCGTACACGTCCGGCCCTCGCGGCAAGAGCCCCGCCGACAGCGAGCCGAGCCGCTTGCCCATGAGCCGCTCGAGGTCGTCGCAGAGCGCCTCCATCGTCGAGTACCGATCCTCGGGCCGCTTGCGCAGCGCCTTCATGATCACGCCCTCCGTGGCCCGATCGATCCCCGGCTGCACCTCCGACGGCTCGCGCGGCGGCACGATGAGCTGCCTCGCCAGCAAGACGGCATAATCGTCCGCGCGGAACGGCAGCTCCCCGACGAGCATTCGATACATCATCACGCCGAGCGCATACACGTCCGAGCGCGGGTCCGACTTGTCCCCCACCACCTGCTCCGGCGGCATGTACTCCGGCGTGCCCACGGCCACCCCGGCCTGCGTCACCGCCTTCGCCGCCTCGAGCTTCGACAAACCAAAATCGAGCACCTTCGTGTTGTAAGGCTCGCCCGGCTCGCCGACCAGAAACAGGTTGTCCGGCTTCACGTCGCGGTGCACGATCCCCGCGCGGTGCGCTGCCGCGAGCGCAGACGCCGTGTGCGAGAGCACGGGCAGCGCGATATGGAGCGGCATCGTGGTCTCGCGCCGGAGCCAATCTCCGAGCGTCTCGCCGAACAGATACTCCATGACGAGGAACGGCACCCCGTCCTGCCGCTCGCCCGTGTCGAGGACCTTCACGATGTTCGGGTGGGCGAGGGCGTTCGCCGCCTTGGCCTCCCGGTCGAAACGCGCGCGCGCTCCGGGAGCGCGCAGGTGCAGCGAGTCGAGCATCTTGATGGCGACCGGCTCGCTCGTGTTCCGATCCAGCGCCAGGTAGATCCGGGCCATCCCCCCCCGACCGATGAGCCCCCGCACCTCGTACCGGCCTCCGAGCACCGTACCCGTCTCGGCGGTGGGTTTGGCGCGGAGCAACGATACGTCGGGCGTCGCGGCGAGCTTCGCCCCGTCATAGGGACAAAAGCGGTGCTCTTCATCCTCGAAACGCCTGAGACAACGCGGGCAATACATCGGTCCCCATCCCGTTCGCGAGAAAATCAGGGCATCGCGCCGCCGCAGATCCAGTCCGACACGGTCTGGATCTTGTCGTCCGAGAGCGCGATCGAAGGCGGCATCCTGTTCCCCGCGCACTTGTCGACGTTCATCATCTTGTCGATGAGGTAGCTCTCCGACGGCTCGCCCGGCTTGACGCGCATCCGCGTCCCGTCCGCGCACTGGTCGGCCGCCACGTTCACGAGCGCGGCATGGGCGTTCGCGCTCGTCAGATCGAGACCCTGCTTCGGCGCCGCGCCCGAATGGCAGCCGCCCACGGCGCAGCTCGCCGTCAGGAGCGTCTGCACGTCCGCGAACGCGACGCTCGCCGAGCCGCAGGTGCACACGCCGCCGGCGCAGGTCTGGCCGGGCGCGCATTCATTGCCGCAGGCGCCGCAGTTCATCGCGTCCGTCATCGTATCGCCGCAGCCGCCGCCGCCGGCCCCGCCGGCCCCGCCGCCCGAGCCGCCCATGCCGCTGCTCGAGCTGCTGCTCGCCGGCGACCCGCCCTCTCCGCCGCTGCCGCCCGAACCGTCGTCCGGATTGTCCGAGCATCCCACGCCTGCGAAGCCGAGCGCGACGGCGCACGGCAAGGTGATAAGCCAAAGCTTGTTCCAACGATTCATCGACCAACCTCCGACCGGGTCACGACCTGGAAAACGAGCCCCTCGGATCAGCCGAGGTGCTGGTGCAAGAAAGCAATGGTGCGGCTCCAGGCGAGCGCGGCCGCCTCCGGGACGTACACGTCCTTGCGCGCCTCGTGCGCGAACGCGTGCCCGGCCTCGTACACGTGGAGCTCCATGGATTGTCCACGCGAACGCATCTGCTCCATGACGGCCCTGGCGCCATCCGCCTTCGCCCACTCGTCCTTGCTGGCGAAATGCGCCAGGATGGGGGCCTTCACCTTGGAGTAATCGAACTTCTCGGACGGCGCGAGCCCGTAAAACGGCACGACGGCCTCGAGCTCCGGCACGACGGTGGCCGTGGCGAACGAGAGCGCGCCGCCGAGGCAGAACCCGACCACGCCGACGTGCCCGTTGCTGCGCGGGTGGTCCTTGAGGTAAGCCGCCGCGCCGCCGATCTGATCGAGCGCCTTGCCCCAATCGAGCCCCTCCATGAGCTTCTGGGCCTCTTCGGGGTCGATGGTCCACCGGCCGTGGTAGAGGTCGGGGATCGCCACGAGGAACCCCTCGCGCGCGAGCCGGGCCGCGACGTGACGGATCTGCCCGTTGAGCCCCCACCACTCCTGGATCAGGACCACCGCAGGCGCCCGCTCCGCGCCCTCGGGCGCCACGAGCTCCCCCGGGGCCTCCGCCCCACTCTTCGTAGGAAACTTGATCGGTTCGTACATCGTACACGCCTCCGTACACCCCTCGCGCAGCCGCGCGGGCGGGCGGAGCATAACCTAGTTGGTCCAGGCGAGGGGAGGGGGAGCTCGCCCGACGCGCGTGTTCGGGCGGCCGCCGCCGACATCCCCTGTGCTAGGGTGCGCCGCGATGTCGCTCGTCCCGCCCTCGATCGCCCCGAAACCCACGCGTTTCCTCGACGCCGTACGCCGCGGCGTGCTCGTCGTCGACGGGGGCATGGGCACACAGATCTACGAGCGAGGCGTGCTCTTCAACGTCAACTACGAGGAGCTCGTCGTCTCGCGCCCCGAGCTCGTCCAGCGCATCCACGAAGACTACGTGCGCGCCGGCGCCCAGGTGCTCGAGACCAACACCTTCGGCGCCAACCGCGTGCGCCTCACCCGCCACGGCTACGGAGACCGCGTCCGCGAGTTCAACCTCGCCGCCGCCGGGCTCGCCCGCAAAGCCATGGGCGACCGCGGCTACGTCGCCGGCGCCATCGGACCGAGCGGCCTCGTGCTCGCCGCCTTCGGCGAGGACGACCGCGCCCGCGTGCGCGACGCCTTCGCCGAACAGGCCGAGGCCCTCGCCGAGGGCGGCGCCGACCTCCTCATGGTCGAGACCATGCGCCAGCCCGAGGAGCTCTTCCTCGCCGTCGACGGCATCCGCAAGGCCGTGGGCGACAGCCTCCCCCTCGTCGCCGAGGTCTCCGTCGACGCCGACCTCACGCTCTCCGACGGCACGCCCGTCGCTGACGTCGGCGCCCGCCTGCGTGACCTCGGCTGCGACGTCATCGGCGTCAACTGCTCCGACGGCCCGCAGGTCGTCCTCGCGGCCATCGAGAAGCTCCTGCCCCTCGGCATTCCCCTCGCGGCCCTCCCGAACGCCGGCATCCCCCGCCGCGTCGACGACCGCTTCATTTACGTCTCCACCCCCGAGTACTTCGGCGTCTTCGCTCGTAGGCTCTGCAAGCTCGGCGTCCGCCTCATCGGCGGCTGCTGCGGCACGACCCCCGAGCACATCCGCCGCATGGCCGCCGCCGCGCGTATGGAGGCGAGCGCCGCCGCCGGCGCCTGCGACGACCCTGGCCCGCTCTGGGTCGGCTTCTCCGACAGCAGCATCCCGCCCGAGCCGCCCGTGCACGTCACGAGCGGCCAAAGGCCCGTCGCGACGCGCGACAAGAGCAAGCTCGCCGGCAAGATCGGCCAGAAGTTCATCGTCTCCGTCGAGGTGAACCCGCCGGTCGGCCTCGACCCGCGCTCTGCCATCGCGGCCGCGAAGATGCTGGTCACGGGTGGCGTCGACGTGATCAACATCGCCGACGGCGCCCGCGCGCAGGCCCGGATGTCGAACCTCGCGCTCGCCGTGCTCATGCAGGAGGAGCTCGGCATCGAGACCTTGCTGCACGTCTGCGGCCGTGATCGCAACCTGCTCGGCCAGGTCGCGCACCTCGTCGGCGCGCACGCGCTCGGCATTCGCAACCTCGTCGTGGTCACGGGCGACCCGCCCAAGATGGGCGATTTTCCCGACGCGACGGCGGTCTACGACCTCGACTCGATCGGCATCTTGCGCCTCGCCTCGCGCCTCAATGCGGGGATCGACCCTGGCGGCAAGCCGCTCGGCGGCGTGACCTCGTTCTTCTGCGCGACGGGCGCCGAGCCTGCGGCCTTGAATTACGCGCGCGAAATGGAGCGCCTCGCGCTGAAGAAGCGCGCGGGCGCCGAGCTGGTCATGACGCAGCCGGTCTATGACGTCTCAGTGCTCGATCGATTCTTGAAAGACGCCGAGCCCCTCGGCCTGCCGGTCCTCGTGGGCATCCTGCCGCTCGCGAGCCACAAGAACGCCGAGTTTTTGCACAACGAGGTCCCCGGCATGCAGATCCCGAAGGACGTGCGCGACCGCATGCAGCGCGTCGGCAGCGGCCCGGCCGCGCGAAAAGAGGGCGTGGCCATTGCGCGGGAAATGCTCGCGGCGGTGCGTCATCGCGTGGCGGGGGCGTACATCATGCCGCCGCTCGGCAAGTACGAGCTCGCGCTCGAGGTGATGGACGGCATCGTCTGAAAGGCCTCGCCCACGCGCGGCGTGGGCTGGGTGCTGTTCCGGAACGTGCACGTGTCGTCCCGCGTCCGCTCCCTGCTACCCTCCCTTATCCCCCTTGAAACCGCGCTCTCCCGCCCCCGACGACCCTTCCGCCGCCCTCGCCGCGCGCCTCTGCAAGGTCGTCCCTGCGCTCGCCGACCTCGGCATGCGCACTGCCCTCGTCCTGCGCACCCTCGAAGCCGCGGGCCTCCCCACCGCCGCCCGCGCCCTCGACAAGCTCGCCTCTCGCGCCGAACAGGCCGATCCGACCGCCCGCGAGGTCCTCGCCGCCCTCCTCCCGCTCCTCGGCGACCCCGCCCACGCCGCCTGGATCACCGCTCTCCGCGACCTCGCCAGGGACGCCTCCCTCCTCGGCCTTTCCCGCCTCCTCCGTCGCAGAACCCGCGTCGCCGATCCCCCGCCGAGCTCCCCCATCGAGCACCGCGGCATCGCCCTCGAGCCCGGCGGACGCCCCCTCTCCCTCGGCGAGCGCCGCGCCCTCGCCCGCATGCCCGCCCGCGCTGTCCTCGACAAACTGCTCGCCGACCCCCATCCACGCGTCGTCGAGAACCTGCTCGCCAATCCTCGCCTCACCGAGGACGACGTCGTCCGTATTGCCGCCAAGCGCCCCCAGAAGCCCGAAGTCGCCTCCGAGATCGCTCGCTCTGCGCGCTGGATGGCTCGCGCCCGCGTGCGCATGACCTTCGTCCTCAACCCCGGCACGCCCCCCGAGCTCTCCGTCCCCGTCCTCTCGCAGCTCCTCCGGCACGAGCTCGCCGAGGTCGCCGAGGCCACCCAGGTCCCCGCCGTCCTGCGCGGCGCCGCCCTCGACCTGCTCGCGCGAAGGCCGCCGCTGCCGCCCGATACCCAGGGCGGCGGCTCGATGCAATGACCCCTCGCGCTGCCGGCGCGCCCTCATCGTTTGCCCTTGACCCCGAGGACAAACCAACCTACCGGGCTGCCCGTGCCTTCGGTCCTGCATGAAGCGCTCGTCGAGTTGTTCCGCAATCGCCCCGTGCTGGCGGCGGAGCTGCTCGCCGAGGCGCTCTCGGTGCCGCTGCCGCGCTTCACCGAGGCGCGCATCGAGGCGGCCGACCTGACGGACATCATCCCGCGGGAAATGCGGGCCGATCTGCTGGTGCTCCTGGTGGAGGAGCGGCCGGTGCTCGTCATCGTGGTCGAGGTGCAGCTCCAGTGGGACGCGGACAAATCGTTCGTGTGGCCGGCGTACATCGCCGGTGCGCGCGCGCGTTACCGCTGCCCGGCGTGCCTGCTGGTCGTGACGCCCGACGCGGCGCTCGCGTCGCGCCTGGCCAAACCGATCGAGCTCGGGCCGGGTCAGGGAGCGGTCGCGCCGCTGGTGCTCGGCCCTGCGGGTGTTCCGGTGGTGACGGACATCGGGGAGGCGACGAGGCGGCCGGAGCTTGCGGTGCTGTCGGCGCTTTCGCACGGACAAACGGACAAGGGGCTCGAGGTCGCCGCCGTTGCGCTGGCGGCGAGCACGGGCGTCGAGGGTGCCGAGCGGAAGGCGCTGTACGCGGACCTCGTGCTATCTTCACTGGGCGAGGCGGCACGCAAGGCGTTCGAGGAGCTGGGGAAGATGCGGAATTACGAGTATCAGAGCGAGATCGTCCGCGAGCTGATCGCCAAGGGGCTCGTGCAGGGACGCGCGGAGGGACGCGAGGAGGGGCGCGAGGAGGGGCTCCGTCCGCTCGTGCACATGGTCGAGCGCCGGCTCCGTCGCGCGCTCACGTCGGCCGAGCGCTCGTCCCTCGTGGAGCATTTGCGCGAGCAAGGGCCGGACGAGGTCGGCGACGCCGTGCTCGACCTGTCCCCAGAGAAGCTCGCGGCGTGGCTGGGGGCCACGAACGGGCACTGATACGAACCACCACACCGTATCCGCGGGCGCCCGCGAAGACCTGGTCACCGGCGCTCCCCTTGGTTTAACCTCGACGAATGGAGGTCGTTTCCCTCTCTCCGCTGCCGGTCGCCTCGATGATCTGGCAGTCCGGACCCGGCGCCTTCACGCTCACGTTCGTCGCCAAGGCGACGTGCCAGATCCAGCCGGGCAAATCGCCGCTCGCCACCGCCCAGGAGCCCGTCCACGAGGAGGACTGCTACTGGGACGACGACGACGGCCGAAGCCTCTTCGCCCCGAGCGACCTCGCCCCCGTCAAGTCTCGCGTCGACGTCGTCCTCGTCGGCTCCGCGTTCGCGCCCCAGGGGCTGCCCGTCCGCTCGCTCTTCGCGCGCCTCATCGTCGGCGACATCGACAAATCCATCGAGGTCCACCAGGACCGCTCCTTCACCGCCGACGGCACCCTCGTCGAGGGCCAGCGCTTCTCCCGCATGTCCCTCGCCTACGAGCGCGCCGCGGGGGGGCCCGAGACCTCGAACCCCGTCGGCGTCCGCCTCGACGTCCGCGACTCCTTCGGCCGCCTCAAGCTCCCGAACCTCCAGCCCCCCGGCCTCAACGTGAGCTCCCCGGCCACCCCCATTCCGTCCGTCGGCTTCGGCCCCATGCCCCCGGAGTGGCCCCTCCGCCGCGGCAAGCTCGGTCGTCATGCCCAGGGCTTCTCCCCCCATTCCCTCATCGCTGCCCCCTTGCCCGAGGATTTCGATCGTTCGTATTTCAATGTCGCGCCCGGCGACCAGCAGCTCGCCGAGCTCGCCGAGGACGCGCGTGTCGTCCTCGAAAACATGCACCCGCAGGTCCCGCGCCTCGTGACCAATCTGCCGGGCCTCCGGCCCCGCGCCGTGCTCGAAGGGCGGGGCGGCGCGCACGTCCTCGCATTGCTCTGCGATACGCTCTGGATCGACACCGATCGCCAGCTCGCCACCTTGACCTTCCGCGGCCGCATTCAGCTCGAGCGCCTCGAAGAGCCCGGCCGCATCGTGCTCACCCTCGACGAAGCCACGACCGTCGTCCCCATCGCCCCCGGGCCCTCCGTCCCTGGCAGGCCCGTCGCGCAGGACCCGGCCATTCCCCCGCCGCCCAAGCCGCGCGCCACCACGATGACCATGATCGCCGAGGACGATGAGGGCATCGATACCGTGATTCCACCGGAGTTCAGCGCGCCGCCGCGCCAGCAAAAGGCGCTGCCCTTCGTCAAGGCCGCCGCGCCCGCCCACAACATCGCCGACGAACGCACGATGGTCTCGGGCGGCCTGCCCTTCGCCGCGACCGCACAACCCACGCAGCCCGCGCAGCCGCGGGCGACCTGGGACGAACGGACCACGCCCTCGGGCGGGCTCCCCTTCGCCAAGCCGACCCCCTGGCCCCCCGCCCCGCCCCCGCCGCAGGCGAAGACCACGCCGCCCCCGCCTCCCGCGCGCCCCTCGTCGCCGAGCTGGAAGTCCACCCTCCCCGGCCAGCAGCCCGTCGCGGCCCCGCCGCCGCCGCCCGTCGTCGCCCCGCCTCCTCCGCCCGCGCCTGTCCAGCCGCAGCCGGCGCCGTCCATTGGCCAGGTCGTCGTCGCCGCCGCCACCGCCGCCGCGCAAGCCTCCCCGCAGGACGCGAGCGCCGGCGTCCTCGGCGCCTCCAACGCCGCCGCGGGCTCGAATACGACGACCTCCGCGGGCAAACGCGACGACGGCCGCATCTCGCCCACGGCCTTCGGCGCCGGCGTCCGCCCCTCGGGCCGGCTCGACGCCCGCGAGGTCCTCCATTTGATCTGGTACAACCCCGAGGCCGTCGCCCGCATTTGCCGCGTCCCCGTATGGCGCGCCATCCTCGACGAAATGGAGGAGAAACCCGCCGACGAGACCCTCGACGATCCGGCCCCCACGAAGGACCCCATCGAGATCGAGGACACCCGCGACATCTTCGAGATCCTCTCGCGTGGGGCCTCCCAGGACGTCGATCAGCTCGAAGCCGAGCTCGGCGCCGCCGTTCGTCCGGGCAACAAGTTCGTCCCCTCCTTGTTATTGCTCTCCGGAGAGCTCTCGTTCCCCTTCGACGAGCGCAAGACGCTCGAGGCCGCCGTGGCCGTGTCGACGCCCGTCGCGGGCACGGACGAGGGGCTCAAGACGGCCATCCGCGAGGCCCGCGAATTTCTGGCGACGCCCGATCACCTCTGCCCTCCGCCGATCATCGAGGGCTACACCTTGCGTATTCGCGACGCCTTCCAGAAGGCCCGGCGCGCCCTCAGCGCCGACACGCTCGACCTGCAGATGGAGCGCGCGCTCGTCGAGGGCCGCCATTACCAGAAGCGCCAGATCCTCGGGATGACCGCGATTCGCGCCCACCTCCACACGACCACCGGCACCGGCGCCCGCCCCGCGCCCGTCTACCTCCCCGAGGACATCACGAAGAGGCTCCCCCTCTTCCAGAAGTTCCGCGCGCGCCTGATCGCCGAGCTTTATTACCAGGAAGACCAGTACGAGCCACACCCGGCCGCGCTCAAGGCCCTCGCCATCGGCCGGGTGCAGCATTCGAGGTGAAAGAGCGCGGCTCGAGCTACTCCTCGAACCGCACGTGCAAATGATTGTGATGCCCTTCCCAGGGCCGCACCCCGGGCATCTTCGAATCATTGAACAGGATCAGCTTCAGGTTCGGATCCGCGCGGAGCGCCTCCACGAGCAGCTTCGTCCGCTCGTGGCTGTAGTTCGGATCCGTGATCGTCACCGGCGCCCTCCGACCGTCTGCGCGCACCGGGCGGACGTCGACGTCCGTCCCGCGCCGGTGCGAGCCGTGCGGCGCCATCCGGCCGCCTTGCTGGAAGCTGATGTCCCCGATCCCGATCTCGAACCCGTGCGGCCGCAAGACCTCGGCGACGTTCTTGATCGATTGAATGGTCGAGGGCGTGCCCCAGACCCGATCCTGCGGCTCGTACAGATAAAAATTCCCGTTTTCCCCCGAGAGCTGCACGAAGGCCACGTTCGTCGCTTGTGGCTGATCGCCGAGCAACGTGCGCCAGGTCCGCCCGTGTGGATCGACGCGCCCGTCGGGGGAGCCGAGGCGCACCACCGTGCGCTGGAACGAGAGGATCGCGCGCAGCGTCGCCTCGTCCATGATCCCCGTCTCGGGCACGGCGCCGATCGTGGACGCGATATGCGCGTTTTTGTTGAGCTGCTTCTGGACGAGAAGCACGTCGTCGTGCGTGTTGCGCCCGCCTTGCCCGACCGATCCGGTGAGACGATACATGCTCGTTCCTCCGCGATTACAAAGTATCCGCGAGCTCCAGCGGGAAGGACGCGATCTTGCAGATCTCCCGGAACGCGCTCCGGCGGACCGCGAGATCCTCCGAGCCGAGCGGCAAATACAGCGGCCGCTGCTTCCAGGCGAGCGGGTCGTTCGTTGCGCCCGAGTGATAGATGAGGATCGAGCCCGCGCTCTTTCGCACGTTCGGATCCGGGTGATGCAGGGCCGCCCACGCGAGCGCGTCCACCATCTCCGGCGTGTTCATCGAGCGAGCCGCCGCGATCGCCGGCACCCCTCCGTCGAGGTCCCCCGATCGAAGGATCTCGGCGATCATGGGATCGGCCGGCGCCACCTCCAGGTCGCGCAGCGCGAGCGTGATGGCCACCTTCATGCGGCCCTTCGCGTTCGGATAAGCCTTTTGCATCGGGGCCACGGCGCCGCGGCATTTGATCTCGGCGAGCGCCCGCGCCGCGCGCGTGTCGTTGTCGTCGAGGCGGCGCATCAGGAGCTCCTCCGCCTCGCGCCGCTCCTCGTCCTCGAGCGCGCGGAGCGCCTCCATGTCGACGTCCTCCCGCCATTGCGTTCCTTTGCCCGCGACGCTCTCGACGAAGCGCTGGAACATGGGTGAATGGGTCACGACGCGGCCTCCTCTTCGCCTTCGTCTTCGGGTTCGGGCGGCGGCGGCGGACCGAGCCCGAGCGCTTCCTGCATGCTGATGGGCTCGAGGTCGTACGTCGCGCCGCCCGCGTCCTTGTATTTGCCCGTCGGGCTCGGCACCATCTGCAGCACGTTGATCGACGTCACCTTCGGGTTGCTGGCGAGCATTTCGATTTCATCACGCACGATCCGCCCCTCCGGGATGGGCACGATGCCGAGCACGATGTGCACGTCGCCCGAGGCCTGCGTGGCGAGCCTCTTCGAGACGATCCTCCACGCCTCGTCCGTGTTCTCCCACGGATCGCGCGACCCCAGGTGACCGAGCTCGATCCCGCCCGGCGTCTGCTCGAGCGTCATCGACGGGATCCCCTCGGCCGTGCGCTCTCGGGCGAGGTCCTGCGCGACCGTGCCCGCGACCGGCGGCCCCTTGCCCGACCAGAGCACGAGCCCATTCTCGCGCGTCTCGATGTCCGCATTCGCGGCGATCTCGTTGAGCTCCTCGATTCGCTTGAGCTGCGCGTATTTCAGGTCCTCCGGCTTGACCGCGAGGTCCGCGACGAGCTTGTCCCAGAGCGCCTTCATCGTCGCGAACGCCGGCGAATCGGGCTGCACGTGGACGTCGCCGATGATCGGCACGGCCTCCTCGGCTTTCACGATCTCCCTCGGCCGCGCGCCGTGCCCGTGCCCCGGGCTGCCCCCGGCGTTGATGTCCACCTTCGTCCCCGAAATGGTCACGTTGCTGCCGTCGATCCGGATGAACCCGCCGGGCCCCTTCAGCGTGATGTCGGGCGCCCCGGCGAACGCCTTCTCGCCGGCCCGGTAATGGATCTCCTTGCCCGCCTCCCGGGCATAACTCCCGCCCACCTTCTCCTGTTTTTCCTGGTACACGAAGAGCGAGTGGTCCTTGCCCGTCCGGTCCTTCCGGTCCTGCTGCGTGCGGAGGTGGAGGTCCCACTCCGTGCGCTCGCGCTTCTCGCCCTTGACCACCGCGTCGAGGTCTTTCTTGACGAGCAGGCGTCGGTGCGTGAAGTTGTATTCGTTCTCGTCCTTGCGCACGAGCTGCCGGCGGTCGCCCTTGATGTGGATGTGCTGCAGCCGCCCGTTCATCTCGTCCCGCTGCTTCTCGGTGTGCTGGACGCGATTGCCGCCGACGGTCTCGAACTCCCAGGCCTGCACGAGTTTGTCGCGGTCGTGGCCCACGGTGTCGATCTCGTCGTTCTTCACGAGCTTGCGGAGGTTCTTCTCCGCCTGCATGTAAAAGAGCTCCTCGCCCTTCTGGTCCTCGAACTTGATCTCGTTGTACCCATTGAGGGCCGGCATCGACTGGCTCTTCCAAGCGCTGACGGTCTTGTGCTCCGGCAGCTTGTACGGGACCGGCTTCTCGGCGTTGTAGACGCGGCCCGCGAGCACGGGGCGATCGGGGTCGCCGTCGATGAACGTGACCAGGAGCTCGTGCCCCACGCGCGGCAGGTTGAGCCAGCCATACCCCGCGCCGCCCCAGCCCTCCACGACCCGGATCCAGCAGGAGCTATCGTCGTCGAGGTTGCCCTCGCGATCCCAGGGGAACTGCACGCGCACGCGCCCGAATTCGTCGACGTGGACCGCGTTGTCGAGGTCGGTCCCGTTTCGCGGCGCCACGACCCGCACCGATTGCACGCCGAGCACCTCGGGGCGCGGCGTGACCAGCGGCGGCCGATAAGGCACGTCCGCGAACACCGCGTGCCCGAGCACCTGCCATTCGCCCTCCGCCGACCCTTCGAGGATCGTATCCGTCGTCAGCAGCGGCCGCGCGAGGTCGGGGTGCGGGTGGTGTTCGACGCGGAACACCACGCCCGGCGTGAGATCGTTCAGGTTGCTCTCGAACGCGATCCCCCCGCGGTCCGCCCGCGCCGCTTCGAGCGCGCGCGTCGCCCGCTTCTCGCCGGTCGGCTGATCGTGCCTTGCGATGCCCTTGTCGTCCGCGAACGGCGTGTCACCCCCGCGCCCGGCCTCGACGAACATGCCGCCCGGGATGTAATGGTATTGCTCGAACCGCGCCTCGTCGTTCGCCTTCGGCGCCTCGCCGAGGAGCTTGTAATCGGGCCGGCGGAAGTCGTAATCGCGGAGGACGAGCGCGCCCGGCCTCACGTCGCGCACGAGGGAGACCTTCGAGACGTACTCGCGCTCGGCCTCCATCGTCGGGTTGTGCTCGTAAGGCACGGGCGGCCCGGGGCGCGGCGGGTTCTTGTGGAGCAGGTCGCTGAACGTGAGCAGCGAGCCGTTGTCGTCCACGTCCGGGAACGTGTAGGCGATGCCGGCCTCCTCGAGCAATCGGCTGATGAACGTGAAATCGGTCTCGCCGTACTGCACCCGGAACTCGTGCTTCGGGTATTGCCCTCGATCGATCTTCCACGCGCGCCGGACGTTCCACTCCGTGAGGATCTTGTCGACGATGTCGGGGATCGAGAGGTGCTGGAAGATGCGGTGATTGCGGCGCTGATCGAGCAGCCAGAGGTGCGGGACGATGCGAAAATGGTACGTCGAGAGCACCTTGTTCTGCCGGTGCTCGGCGTGCGTCTGCTCCATGTAGCTCACGTACCCGCTCCACACGCGCAGGCCTCCGCCCGTGAGGTTCGTGTAGCCGGAGCGCACCTTGAAGATCGCCGGCTGCCCGACGATGGCGCCGATGTCGACGGCCGGGTTCTCGCTGCGCACCCAGAGCGAGGCCGTGAACGGCGTGGAGACCGCCTCGTGGATCGAGAAGCGGCGCACCACGAGCGAGGACTCACCGCAATCGAAGCTCAATTCGAAGAAAGGCATCGTGACCTCGCGTCAGAATGTCGACCGCGGCGGGCGGTGCTCGTTCCGGACCGGGACCTGGCGCGACCACTGCGGCTGCGCGCCCGCCGGGATGACCTTGCGTTGCAGCCGTTGCCGCCCGTGGCGGTCCGTCGCCTCGCCGAGGATCGTGGAGCCCGGCGACTCCGTCGCGGAGTCGTGGATGTAATGCCGGAGCAAGAGCTGGTAGGACGGGTTCGAGTCGCGCGACGTGATCGCGAGCAAGCGTTCCGGCCACCGCGGTTGCGTCGGCGCCGGCGGCGGCACGTAGGCGCCGTGCATGCCGGCCCCCGCATGCGAGAGGCCCACGACGACGGGGCTCATGCCGCGGTAGGGCACGGTCCAGTTCGGGTCTGGCCCGTAAAACCGCGCCATGTATTCGTCCGTCTCGTACCAGTGGACGTACTGGCTGCTCGGCTGCTCGAGGTGGGTCGCCCAGTCCTTGTTCGACCGGAACCCGCAATACTCCTCGTACAGACGCAGGATGATGCCGTCGAAGGGCAGCTCGACGGCCCCGATCGGGACCTGGGCCTTCACCATGGCCTTGTGCATGTCCCGGAGCGTGATGAACTGCAGGTGGTGCTTCTTGTTCGTGCGCGGCAGGTACGAGCCGCCGACGTCGCTGTGGCAGCCGGGGTACCAGACCTCGAGCATCCACTTCTTGTAATCGCGCGGCTCCTGATAACGCGAGTCGGGCTGCGGGCGCCGCTGCCTGTGCCGCTCCTGCGCCGGGAACTGCCGGCCCGGCTTGGTGTTCGGATCCATGAAGATGCTCGTCAGCGGGAAGAGCGTGCGGAACTCGTCCTCCGCCACGAGGTGGACGCAATGCTCGACGTACGTGTGATCGACGTCCGGCAGGAACGTCCCCGTCCCCGGGCCCCACATCTCGACCGTATCGAAGATCGCCATGAACTTCGGGTAGATCGTGTCCGGATCGATCGGCTCGTGAAACTCCCGGATGCCCGTGCCATGGAGCTCGATCGGCGCCGACGGGATCGCGTCCGGGTTTCGGCGGAAGAACCCGGGCGAGGTCTCCGTCGTCAGGTTCGCGACGCGCTGGGCGCGGACCTGGTTCACGAAATCGCGCGCGAGGCCGGCGCCGCGGCTGAAGCCGCAGACGTCGAAATACTTCTCCTTGATGCGCCACTTGTTGTTGTTGCTGAAGAACTCGGCCAGGATGCGCAGGCCCCAGTCGATACGCGCCTTGCCGCCGGCGCCCATCGTCATGCCGACGATGTTCCGGCGGACCACGGGCGTCGAGGGTTTGGCCGCCGGATCGTCCATGTTCGGCCGGTTCCGGCGGATCATGCCGGCGAAATCGGTGCCCACGCCGTGGTGGTAGGCCTTGTCGAGCACGATCCCCTGCTTGCGGTAGGCCCGGAAGAGCCGCGCCACGTTCGTCGGGCCATTCGTGCCGCCGTCCGGCCCCAGCGTCTCGTTCGCGTGGGCCTCGTCGACCCAGAGGTTGTTGCCGGTGCCGTCGAAGAAGATGCCGATCCGGATGCGGCCGATGGGGCACTCCTGCTCTCCGGTCGGCGGCGTCAGCGGCAAGCCCTGACCATTCTCCATGGCCTCCAGCGCCTTGAGGAACGAGTCGACCCTGCCGCCGCCTTGTCCATTCCCGCTCATCGCCTCACCCCTCGCCGCTCGGATCGGTCATCTCGCGATCCACCGTGAACCAGTATTCCTTCTTGTCGGCGCACATCTCCCCGGCGTCGGCCCAGGCGTCGGGCGAGATCTCCTTCACGAGCCCCTCGAGCCGCTCCTCCTCGGGCCGATCGGCGTCGGCGAGCAGCGCCGCGATGTCCTCCTGCTCGAAGAACCGCGGATCGATGCGGATCATGTTCGCCGTGAAGATCGCGAGGCTCCGCTCGTAAGTAAAGCCCTGCTCGCGCCCCTTCTGGATGCAATGGGAGACCCGCCGCCGCAGCGTCTCCGGCGGCCAGTGCCCCACGTCGCGCCAGTAATGCAGCTTCATGTGCCGCACGATGCGATCCAGGAACGCCGAATACCCCGCGTCTCGTCGCTGGGCCTTCGTGACGAGCAACATCAGGAGACCTCCGCCGGAAAACGCGCCACGTGCCCGAAAGGATCCTCGACGAGGAAGGCGCGGATCTCCCCGAAGAGCTCCGCCTTCTGCTTCGGCGTGCACGTCGGCAAGAACTCGCGCAGGACGACCGGATCGTAGAAACGAAAATAATACTTCTTCCGCGTCTCGGCGTCCGCCACCATCAAGAACCGCCGGAGGTGCCGCCGGAGCTCCTTGAAGCTGCGCGGATACACGATGAAGATCCCCCAGCGGTTCCCCCAGCCCTCCTCGACGAGCCGCGCGAGCAACGAGGACGAGCGATCGATCTCCACGAGGTACGGCGCCACGTCCTCCAGCGCCTCGCCGTCGAACCCTTCATACAGCGACCGATATCGATCCACCGACTCCCGCACCACCGTCAGGATTCGGTCCGTCCGCGCCGCGTCGAGCACCACGTAGAGCGGACCCTCCACCGCGCGGAGCAGCGAGAGCGCCTCCGCCGCCCGCGCCGCCCTCCGGCGTTTGTCCCCGAGCAGCCGCGCGCGGTTCTCCTCGACCCACTGCGCCTCCAGCGGCTCGAGCTCGTCCGGCTCCGCCGCGAGCAGCACGTCCATCTCGTCCTCGTCCGGCGGCGTCGCGGCCTCGAGGTACACCATGAAATCGGTCTCGCCCGCGCGGATCCAGCCCCCGTGGACGAGCTCCTCCGCCGCCGCGATCTTCTGCCCCCCGACGAGCGTCCCCGTCCCCTTCGACAGGTCTCGCACGAGGACCTTCGCGCCGTCGTAGGCGACCTCGAAATGGACGCCCGACATGTGCTTGTCGGACACGATCCATTGCGCCTTCGCCTTCCTCCCCACGCGCAAGGTCTCGCCGGGCGAGAGCACCTTCTTCGTGCCGCCCTCCGGACCATAACGAAGCTCGACGATCGCCCGCTGCATCGCTCAGCTCTCGCCGCGGTTCTTCCGCGCCGCGTCGCGCTCCTGCTTCGCCCGCTCGCACTCCTCGCAGAACGGCTCGTCCGTGCGAAGCGCGTCCGCCTGCGTCGACGAGCCGATGTTCACCGTCGGGCAGCCGAGCACGATCTTCCCCCCGTGGTCCGTGGGATCCCCGCGCCGCGCCGCGTCCTTGTTCCCGATCTTCACCGTCGGCTCGCCTTGCGACACCGCGTCGGGCGGCCCGATGCAGATGAGTTTGTCCCCGACCCGCGCCGCCGGCATGAAGCCGATGAGCACCGTCGGCTCGCCCGAGATCACCGGCCCGCCGACGTGGGGCTTCGGCCCCGGATCCACCTTGGGGCAGACGTGCATGTCCGTGATGCGTGCAGCAGGAGGCATGGCCAGTTCCCCTTTTTATTGCCCGATCCCCTCGACCCGCAGATCGATCGGCCTCGGCCGCTCCGGCTCGTCCACCACCGCGAGCTTCGCCTCGTCCGGCACGATGGGCTTCGCGCCCGAGCCCGTCCCGGCGCTGCCGCCGCTGTTGATCCGCACGAGGTTGCCCTTGATCGTCACGCCCTTCGCGTCGATGCGGACGAACCCGCCGGGGCCCTTCAGCGTCAGATCCTTCGCCGCCTCGATCACGATCGACGAGCCCGCCTTGAGGTGGATCTCCTTCGCGACCTCGAGCGCCGCGTTCTTCACCACCTTCTCGTAGTGGTTCTTGTCGACCGTGAGCGACAGCGTCCCGTCGACGCGCTCGTTGCGGTTGCCCATCACGTGCAGGCTCGAGTCCTTCTCGACTCGCTCGCGCCGCATCTGCCGGACCACGATGTCCTGATCCTTCTGCACGAGCAGCTTCATGTTGCCGTCCGTGATCTCGTGCTCGTCGCCGTTCACGAGCTTCAGGCTCCCGCCGCCCACGTAGAGCGTCCGGTCCTTGTCGGTGATCTCGATGCGGTCGACGCTCGTCACCTCCACGCGTGTCCCGCTCACCGACTCGATCTCGTGGCGCACCACGTACTTGTGCCGGTCGTGCCCGATCGTGATGATCTCGTCGTTCTTGACGTACTTGCGCAGGTTCTTCTCCGCCTGCATCCAGACGAGCTCGCGCGTCTTGAGATCCTCGAACATGATCTCGTTGAAGCCATTGCCGCCGAGCGACGAGTTGCTCTTCCACGTGCTGCGCGTCTTGTACTTGGGCAGCTCGTAAGGCACGACCTGCGTCGCGTTGAAGACGCGGCCCGTGATGATCGGATGATCCGGGTCGCCGTCGAGGAAGCCGACGAGCACCTCCTGCCCGATGCGCGGGATCACGATCATGCCGTAACCCGTGCCCGCCCAGCCCTGACTCACGCGGATCCAGCAGGAGCTGTTGTCGTCGAACGTGCCCTCGCGATCCCAGGGGAACTGCACGCGCACGCGGCCGAACTCGTCGACGTGGATCTCCTGCCCCGGCGGGCCGACCACCGTCGCGCTCTGCACGTTGTTGAGCTTCGGCTTCGGCGTCCGCATCGGCGGCCGGTACACCACGTCCGTGTACACGCTGCGCGCCGAGATGCTCCACTCGTCCTGCGGCGAGCCCTCGATGCGCAGATCGACGACGAGCAGATCCGCGCCCTCGCCGATCTCGGGGTGCGGGTGGTGGCCGATGTTGAAGATCATCCCCGGCGCGAGGTCGGGGCAATTCGTGTCGACCGCGACCTGCCTGCGCCCCATGCGCCGCCCGAGCAGCGCCTTCTCCGCGCGCCCCTTGCCGTGTTTCTCGTCGTGCCGCGCCACGCCCTTGTCGTCGGCCACCGGCGTGTTCCCGTCGGCCTTGCCCGTCTCCGACAGGAACGAGCCCGGCTGGTAGACGTACTGCTCGTACCTGTCCTCGGGCGCCGGCGAGCGCGGCGACTGCTGCGCGAGCTCGTACGAGGGCCTGCGGAAATCGTGGTCGCGCTGCGTCCAGAGCCCCGGCCGCACCTCGTGCGAGAGCCGGACGTTCGTGACGAACTCCTTCTCCGACTCCTGGTTCGGCTCCTCGACGTACGAGATGGGCAGCCCCCCGCGCTTCGGGCCCTTCTCCAGCTTGTCGTGGAACGTGATGTTCGTGCCTTGATCGTCGGGGAACGTGAAGGCGATGCCCGCCTCCTCCACGAGGCGGCTCATGAAGTTGTAGTCGCTCTCCCCGTACTGGACCTTGTATTCGAGCTTCGGGTAGGTGCCGCGATCGATCTTCCAGACGGGCGTGATGCCCCACTCGCCGAGGAGTTTGTCGACGATGTCCGGGATCGAGAGGTGCTGGTAGATGCGGTGACCGCGGCGCTGCGTGAGCAACCAGGCCTTCGGCGCGATGCGGATGAAGTACGTCGACTCCGCCTTCTGCCCGGGCAGCGGCGAGACGCCGTGCACCTGCTCGACGTGCGTGACCACGCCCTTCCACGTCCGCGATCCGAGCCCCGCGACGAACCGGACGCCGTGCACGATCTTCAGCGACGCGTCCTTGCCGATGATGCCCTCGAGGTCGACGTCCGGATCTTCGCACCGGGCCCACACGGCGATCGTGGAGAGGGTCGAGACGCTCTCCTCCACCGTGAAGCGTCGAACGGAGAGATCCGCGCCTGAAGCTACTTTGAGCTCGAGGATGGGCATATTTGTAATCCTACCACGCGTGCCAGCGCCGAAAACAAGGGCATTTTCCCGCGTTCTCGCGTCGAGCATGGCAGCGGATTTTTATGGTGAAGAGCTTTGCCGCGCCGCGTGACGTCAGGGCACCGGGCCGCCGAAGAGGCCGAGGAACCGGCAGGCCCAGACGACCATGATCGCGACCGCGCTGCCCCCGGAGACGTCCCTGCCAAACCGTTTCCAGCCCTCGTCGTCGAGCCGCAGCGCGGCGAGGACGGTGGCGACGACGACGAGCGCGAGCGGCAGCGCGAGCGGATGGAAGCGCGTCGCCGCCGCGAGGTCGAGCCGCAGGAGCGCGAGCGCCGCGCGCGTGAGGCCACACGCGGGGCAGGGGAGCCCGAGCCCGAGGCGGAAGATGCAGGTGGGGAAGGGGAGGAGGGCGAGGAGGGAGGCTATCGAGAGCGCCGGGAGCGCGAAGCGGAGCCGCTTTGTGGCGCTCTCGAGCATGCGGACGCGCGCGTCAGGCGACGCGCTCCGCCTCCCACTTGAGGATGTTGCAGATGCCCCAGGGGTAGTAGATGCCGCACGAGAGGTACGTGAAGAGCACCGTGAGCAGGTACGTCCCGAAGAACCCGCCCGGATCCTTGCGGAACTGGTAGCCGCGGCCGTCGAGCTTCGTGTTCTCCCACATGAACGCGAAGAGGTTGTTCGCGAACCAGGGACCGTAGATCCCGAGCGTGCAGTACATGAGGATCAGGCCGAGGATGTACGTGCCGAGCAGCGACGCGGGGTCGCCGTGGAACGTCAGCCGGTTCGGCTGCCCGCCGACGAGCACCTTGCTGTGCACGAACTCCTTCATGCGCACGATCGCCCACGGCGTGTAGATGCCGCAGGTGACGCTGGTGAGGATCGTGTTGAGGACCATCACCTTCGCGAGCTCTTGCGGCGTGCCCGTGTACTGGCATTGCTGGCCGTCGAGCGCGAGCGCCTCGTAATAGAAGCCGTAGAACTTGTTCGCGAAGAGCACCGAGGCCACGAGCACGCCGGCGAACAGGACGAGCCCGCCGATGAGCGAGAACAGCGCCATCACGATGCCGCCCGTGCCGATCGCGCTCTCGAGGCCGAACCCGATGCCGTAGATGATGCCGAAGACGAAGTACGCGGCGATCACCGGCACGACCCCGAAGAGCAGGTACGTGCCGAAGAGCTTGCCGCCGTCGCCGTTGAACACGACGCGCCCGCCGATCCCGCCGGCGAAACCCCCGCCCATGCCCATCGGCGCGCCGGGCGGCGGGCCATAACCACCCTGCGGCGGCGCATAAGCGCCCATGCCCGGGGCGCCGGCCGGAGGTTGTCCCCAACCTCCGCCGCCGCCCGGAGGAGGCGCGCTGCCGCCCGGGGGACCGCCCCAGCCTCCGCCACCACCAGGAGGCGGCATTGCCCCACCACCGCCGGGAGGATAACCACCGCCGGGCGGGTATCCCCCGCCGCCGCCGCCACCGTAACCGCCTGGGTTCATCCGTGCACCGTCCCTGTTTGCGAGTCAGGGGCGAGCGTACAGCCCTCCGGGAGAAGGTGTAAAGATGGCAAGCACCCCGGCGGAGTTAGATCTTCGTCCCCGCAGGGTCTTTCGTGTCCGCACCCGTCGTCTCCTTCTCGAGCGAGAGCTCGGAGACGCCGTCCTGGAAGCGGATGCGGGCGAGCATGAGCTTCTCTTGCAGCGCCACGAGATCGATCGTGGCCTTCGAGATCCGGTCGCTCACCTCTTGCATCTTCTTTTCGAGGCTCTGCATGAGCGGCCCGCCGCTCTTCACGACCTTCAGCGTCACGATCTGCGCGTGCAGCTCGTCGAGCCGCTGCCGGTATTCGGCCATCTGCTCGCGCGACGAGCTGATGCGTTGCTCGAGGTTCGCCATCTCCTTCTGCAGATCGAGCAGCTTCGTCACCGACTCCTTCAGCGGCCCCGCGACGGCCGCGGACGAGAGGTGCACGCGCACCATCTCCATCCCGACGTTGCTCCGGATGTCGGTGCTCTTGAAGAGCGGCGTCTCCTCCTCGATGTCGACCTCGACCTTCGCGCCCGCGGGGATCTCGATCTTGAAGAGGTACGACTCGCCGAACCGCTCCTGCGACGGCGGCGCCTTCGACAGCTTGAACCCGGGCGCGACCGTGTGCCGCACGTAGACCGTCGCCTTGTCCTGCAGGCGGTTCGTCATGACGAGCGTCTTCTTCTTCGTGTGCCTCACCTCGGTGGAGAAGACGCCGCGCTGCACGCTGAGGATGCGGGCGATCGCGTCGCGCGTCTCGTCCTTGCGCTCCACCACGATCTGCCGATCGAGCGCGAAGGGCACGAACGCGAACGAGCGCGCCGGGATCGGATCACTCATGCCCTCGCCGATGAACCGCCCCTCGCCGAACACCGTCACGGGCCCGCTCTCCAGCACCGAGTCCGTCGGGTTCTTGAGGCGCACCGCGCGGAACGGGAACGCCGAATTTCCGCGCGTGCTCTCGGGATCGTAGAAATACACGAAGGCGCCTTCGGTCTCCGTGTTCAGGATTGACACCATCGCGCTCATCAAACGCGGCACCGTCATCGGCGTGGGCGACTCGAAGTGCGACGTCCCGATCGGCTCGGCGCTCGCGGCCTTTCCTGGGTCGAGCGTCGCGGTGTTTTGCATCTGCGCTTGTTGTGCTTCTTCCGGCGGCGCCTCGACGATCCGCACGCCGCCTGCGCGGCCTGCTTGCATGCCGTTGCCCACGGCCACGACCTGCGAGGGATCGAGCCCGGCGCGGATGAGCTGCTCGCGCGCGCGGTTCGCCCGATCGAGCGAAGCGCCGTACTTGTCGCCGTCGCGCCCGTCGGCGAAGCCCTCCACGACCACCTGCCTTCGCGAGTTCCTGTACTGCGCCGCCAGCCGCGAGAGCCCCGAGTCGTCCTTCGGTTTGGTCTCCGCCCACGGCTCCATCGGTCGAGACGCGGGCTTCGTGGGCGCGGCGGCGCCTGCTGCGCGCCCGCCGCCGAGCCCGCCGAACGTGCCTTGCGCGATGCCGCGTTTGTTGGCCTTGGCGACCGGCATGTTTCGCTCCTCGTCGCGCGGCGCGTCCACTGCGGCGAGCTTGGCGTCGTCGAGCTCGGCGACCACGCGGTTGCCCTTGCCCGGCATGCCCGGGGCGAACGGCTGCCCGGCGTAGGTCGAGCCGCCCATGGGCGGCGCTTGCGCGAAGAGATCGTTCGACTGGAGCGTCTCGCGCTGGACCATGCGGACCGAGCGCAGATCGAAGCGGAACGACAGGGCCGAGCTCGAGCCGACGCCGAGCTTGACCTTGTTCCAGTCCTCGCCGGAGGTGTTGTCGACGATGGCCCAGGCCTCGACCTTCATCTTGCCGTCCTTGCCGACGGAGACGCGGTAGCTCGGCTTCCACGACGGCGCTTCGGTCACGTACGAGAGCAGGAGCTTGTGTGGTCGTGGCCCCTGGAGCTGGATCTCCATGTTGACGAGGTTTCCGCTCCCGTTCTGCTGCGCTTGTTGCTGGTTCTGCTCTTGCCCGGCGAGCGCGTGGCCGGTGGTCGGGTAGGCGATCGGGGCGGGTTTGCCCGTGGTCGCGTCGGTCACGGTGAGTGACTTCAGAAAATCGTCGATCTTGTCGCCGGGCACGCTGAGACGGAGCGCGTCGCCGTCGATCTCGGCGTAACGTTCGAAGTAGGCGATGCCGTTGCGGTAGACGACGACGCGACCGAGCGTGGTGTCGCTCTTGACGAAGCTCGTGGCCTTGCTGGCGCAGCCCGAGAGCAGGAGCAGCGCGATCGGAGCCAGAATCTTTTTCATCGGGAGACCTCTACGTGCGGAGCCGGCGGCGCGCGGCGCGCCGAACGCCCTTCGACGAACGACCCGCCCCAACGATCTGGGGATGGTAAACCGCCTCCTGCGGCTTCGAGACAGAAAGAACGGCGAGGGGGGCCATCTCCTTACACGGGGTGGACATCTGCAACAGCATCCGCGTTGCGCCTTCTCCGTTGTCCCCATTGCGACGGGGCCGAGGTCGGGGTAGGGACAAGGCATGCCGCGTCCCTCGGAACCTCCCAGCATCGACGAGTTGCGGTCGCTCGTGCGGAACAAGGGCTTGCGGGCGACGGCGCCGCGCCTGGCCGTGCTCCGCCGGCTGCTCGCGCAGAAGACGCCCGTGAGCCACGGCGACCTCTGCGCCGAGCTCGCGCCCGAGGGCTGGGACCGCGCGACGATCTACCGCAACCTGATCGACCTGACGGAGGTCGGCCTCGTGCGACGCACGGACGTGGGGGATCACGTCTGGCGCTTCGAGCTCGTGCGTGAAGGCGGCGAGCACGAGAGCGGGACGCACCCGCACTTCGTCTGCAACAGCTGCGGCGAGGTGGCGTGTTTGCCGGACGAGATCGTCGAGGTGAAGGCGACGCGGGGGATCCCGCGGGCGCTGCGGAAGAAGGGGCTGGAGATCCAGTTCCGCGGGACGTGTGACAGGTGTGCGTGAGGGGTAGCGCCTCCGGGGGACGCTACCGGATCCGCTCCAGGTGTTGCTCGGCCTTCCGCGGCTTCTTGTACGTCGCCTCGAGCGACGCCTTGCCCTCCTCGATCGCCTCCACGCAATAATAGGCCGTGTCCAGCGGAAGGCAGTCGCCCAAGTTCATCGAGAAACCCAGGGGCTGGGGCTTGTCGCCCCACCAGCTCTTCTCGTTCAGGGCCGACGCGGGCACGTCACACGTGTACGCGAGCGCCGCATAATGGACGTCGTCTCGGAGGACCGTATGGTCCATCCGCAGGTGACAGCTCTCCACGCGCGCGACCTTTCCGGCTTCGAGCGTGAACTGGTTGGACTCCGAACGCCCGCAGGCGGAGGCGGCGACGGCGGCGATGAGGATGAGTAACGTTCGCATGGTGCATTCCTCGAAGGTCAATCGCAGTCGCCGAAGTTGAAGGGCCCTTCGCAGTTCTCGCAGCGCTTGCGCATCTCCTCGCAACACGAGCTGCAATTCGGCGCGGCGCCTCGGTTGCCGCAACTGTTGTGGCACAATGGGGTCTGCTCCGCACACCACGCGGGGCTCTTGCAGTCTGGCGTGGTCGCGTGCCTGCACCCCATCACCATCGTAGCAACCCCGAGCAGAAGAAGCAGTCGAGCGCGCATCCACGCCTCCCCCGAAACTCCCGCCACGTTACCCCACCCACACTCCCTCGGTCAACCCGCCCCTCCCGCCGCCCCTCCCGAAGCGCCCCGGACCACACGCCATCGCCCTCGCCCTTCACGAAAACGACCACACGAAACCGACGCGCCGGCCCTTCGAACGCCCGTGCCGTTGCTCCTCGCCCCCGCGCGGTTGCTTCCTGCACATCGAGTAAAGGTAGCTACATCACACGCCAACCCTCCTACGGGTTTGCGGTTCGCTCCTACGGGTTTGCGTTTCCTTCCTGCGCGTTTGCGTTTTGCTCCTCACCTCCGAGCGTTTTGCTCCCACGGACGAGTTTTTTCCTCGCGCGCGCCCGCGCTTCGCTCCTCCGCGCCCCGCCTCGCCTCCTGCACGTCCGCCCCGCCTTCGGGTACGCCTCCACGCCCATCGTGTACAGCAGCACGGTTCTGCCGCCCGGCTCACGGATTTTCTGGTACCGTCCACACCGAACCAGCACACGCTGTTTGGTCGGGAGGATGTTCTGATGGGTGCGATTGACTACAAGCGGTTCTATCGGTTGCTCACGCGTTGCCAGGAGCTCGGCGAGGACATGAATGCGCGGCCGGTGGTGTCGCGGGTGTATGGGGACGTGCTGAAGGGGGCGGGCGAGGCGTTTCTCGCCGCGCACAAGTCCGTCCTCGCGGGGGAGAGCGCGGCGGGCAAGGAGGGCGCGGAGGCGAATGCGGCGCTCGTGGCGATCGACCAGCCTTATCGCGAGGCGCGCGCGATTGCATTGGCGTACGTGCCGACGCTCTCGGTGCCGGATACCCTGAAGCGGCAGCCGACCGATACGGACAAGGTGAACGCGCTCGAGGACCTGCTCGACGCGGTGGACGATCACCTCGGCGCGCCGTGGGCCGACGACATCGTGACGGGCGAATTCGGCCAGAGCGCGCCCCAGGTGATCAAGGAAATCCGCGAATCGGTCGAGGCCAACACGTCGCTGGCGAACGCAAAGACGGCCCGCGCGACGGCGTATGGACCGGCGTACGAGAAGTATCTGTCGTTCAAGCGGGTGGTGCGCGAGGTGCACGGGCCGGCGTCGAAGGAATACAAGCGGATCCACCTGCGGGCGAGTCCGGGGGCGGAGGAGCAGGGGGAGGGCTGAACCGAGCTCCCGCCCGCGCTCCCACCCGAGGCTCCCGGCCCCGGCGCAAAATCACGAGGGGAGGCGCAAGCCTTGCGCCTCCCACCAGTCCTCCTCACCAGATCTCCCGAGATTCCGTCCACCGGGTGTCATGGCCTGCTCGTTGCAGAGCTGGCGCTTTGTCACTTTTCACGGAATCGAGGAGATGGGCTTCATGAAAACGGATGGTAGGGCGGGCGCCGCGTCGCGGCGCCCCGCTCGACGGTGGGCCGGCTGGTTCACGCGGAGCGCCTGGGTGGCGCTGGCGGTGGGGCTCGCAGGCGCGAGCTGCGAGAGCACGTGTCGTGGGACCGAACAACCCTTCGAATGCGGCGTGCCGCTCGAGGGGGACCCCGACATTCTTCGTTATTGCGCCGGGACGGGCGAGATCTGCGTCTGCGCGACGCGCTATTGCGCGAAACCCGACGACAGTTGCCCCTCGAAGTTCCGGTACCTGGAGGAGCCCTTCGGAATGCAAGAGGAGGGCATGGAGCCGGACTGCGTCGAGAAGGAGGACGTCGAGGGCAAGACCATCGCGTCCGGTCAAAGGGAGCTCTGCGAAAGCGGGAGCGGGGGGAGCGGCGGCGGCGGCGGGAGCGGGGGGAGCGGCGGCGGCGGCGGGAGCGGGGGGAGCGGCGGCGGCGGCGGGAGCGGGGGGAGCGGCGGCGGCGGCGGGAGCGGGGGGAGCGGCGGCGGCGGCGGGAGCGGGGGGAGCGGCGGCGGCGGCGGGAGCGGGGGGAGCGGCGGCGGCGGCGGGAGCGGGGGGAGCGGCGGAAGCGGCGGCGGCGGGGGCATGGGAGGTGGATCGTGAAGTGGAATCGTCCCTGGATATCATTGCTCGTTCTCTGTGCGTCCGCCGGCGTCGTGCAGGCGGCGCAGGAAGGCGGCAAGGCTGCCTCGAAGAAGCCGGGCACGGCCAAGATCGAAGTGCGCGTCGATTCCCGCTTCACGGCGACCGCGGTCCTCGTGCAGACGGCGGGCACGCCGTACAAGCAATGCAGCATCTCGAATGACAGGTATGCGCCACGTTGGTTGGTCAGCACGGGCGGGATCCTCGCGAAGGCCACGTATGAGAATGCGTTGCGCGACAACGGCGGGTTCATCGGCCTGATCTCCCAGACCGGCATGGCCCTCTGCACGACGGAGGCGGGGGACAACGTCGCCGACGAGAGCTGGGAGGTCGTCGACGTGACGACGCAAACGACGGGGACCACCATGTTCGCGCCTCTCATCGTCTCGCCCGACAAGTACGAGGCGAAGCTCGTCGGGTGGGCCCGTCCCGCCCTCGACAAGCTGGGGATGAGCCCGACCTGCAAGGCATGGAGCACGCCGCCCGTGGGCGTGGACAAGCAAGTCGATAAGTGCGAGGTCGAGGTGCGCGATGAGCGCGTCGTGTTCCGCTTCAGCGAGCCCATTCAGCGCGGTCGCATCCAGATGGAGTACACCAAGGCCAACTCGAAGGAGCTCGCCGCCACGGTGCACGTGAACATCGACACGTGCCGATTCGTGCCACGCGGACACGTGACCAGCCTCGTCCGTGGAGCGTCATTGCAGAACATCTCCTTCGAGGCCGCGCCCGGAGACGCATCGGGGAACTGCGGATCCCGTTTGTATGGGCTCACGCACGTGCGGCTCGGCGCGCACGACATTCGCGCGGAGCAGGTGCAGGATTCTTACTCCACCTACGTGCTTCGGGACGTGCCGACCGCATTGCCGCTCGGCATGCAGGAGGTCGAACTCTTCGGCGCGGAAGGCAAGTTCGGCGTGACCTCGCTCGAGGTGCTGGAGTCGATTCGCGTGGAGGGGAAGCTGAAGGTCGATTATCGCCTGCGACGCTCCGATGATCCCAAAATATCCAAATTTCAGTCGTACTTCGACAGCGCATCCGGCGAGGTCGATGAGGGGATCGCCGTGGTGAACCCGATGGCCCTCCAGGGATCGGACCCCCCGGACAAGAACCGATACCTCGTGGTCAACACGGCGAAGCTCTCGATCCCGGCGAAGCTCCGGCCCCAGGGCATCGAGCAATGGATACCGATCGACCCGAGCCTGCCTCCCGAGGTCCCCAAGGTCCCCGAGGTCCCCGAGGTTCGCGAGGTCGTCAAGCAACGAAAGGTCAGCGTACACGAGGAGTTCGTGTGGGTGGTAGCGTCGAACCCCACGGTGCACGAGGTCTACTACGATCACGCCGAGCGGCTGTTCGTGGAGGAAACCGTGCCGCCGAAAAGCGAGAGCAAGGAACCCGCGTCGCCGACGGCGAAGACGCCAACATCGCCAAAGAAGCCGGCAACGAAGCCGGCGCCGAAGCCCCCGCAAGTGTCGGCGGCGAAGCCGGCGCCGCAAGGGGAGAAGCCGGAGGAGAAGCCCAAGGCGGGCTCGAAGGTGAAGCAAGCCTGGCCCTGGCGTGTCCTCCTCGACGGCGCGGAGAACATCACCTTCGACGTCATCCGGGAGACGGAACGCCCGATCCGGCCGCGGCTCGCGCTGATGCGCGTGATCCGCACCTACGAGCAGAAGGATTCGGATCCCCGGCCGATCCTCGTGGCGAACCGATTCGAGCCGCTGCTGGAGCTCGACGTCACGCTCGCGACGAAGGCGCGCCGCGAGAGCGTGCCGCTGCCGGTGAGCAACTTGCTGGAGGTGAGCTGCGACGGCTCCGAGAAAGTCGCCTGGAATGGACAGACGCGGGCCATCAACAACGAGGACGTGCGCAATGGGAAGTGCGAGATCCGGGTCCGTGCCGAAAGGGAGTTCAGCGCCGTGCGCGCGCTCTTCGGTCCCCAGAGCGTCCTCGTGACCGTGCAACGCGACGGCGTGGAGAAGGTCGAGAAGATCTGGTCTCTGCAGGACCACCAGACGGGCCCGAAAACAGGGATGAAGCTGGACGCGCCCCCGGGTGACAACGACGCGAAGGGGCTCTATCGCGTGGAGGCGCGCATCGCGGCGCAGGTCAAAGGCGACGCGTTGTACCGGGGCGCGACGAAGGACAAGATCCTCGAGGAGCTCCTGTCCCGGGAGCACACGAATCTACGCTTTGCGGCGAACCTTCGCCCCCGCGGTCCCTTCGGGTGGCAGGTTCTTCCGTTTCGCACCTACGTCACCGCTTTCGTCCCGGTGTCGGGCTTCCGCACCCCGGCGGCGCCGACGGAGCTGCGGCACAGCAAGCAATTGTCGAGCGTGCAATACGTCACGCCCCGCGCCGGGCTGCTCTTCACCCTGGAGCCTTTTTGCGAGGACGAGGGCGTGAACCCGTGGCCCTTGAATCCCGGGGTCCAGGTCGGAATGAACCTGATCAACCTCGGCGACGCGAGCTTCGCGCCGACGTTTCTGGCAGGTGTGGCCGCGACGCTGCCCGTGCTGGACGCGTCTTCGAGCCAGCTCGGCTCGAAGGTCGCGTTCGGCGCTTATTACGAGTACGACACCCGCGTCTCGCCCCAGTATGCCCACCACTTCCTTTTGACCCTGGGGCTCAACGTCGGTTCGTTCTTCTCGGGGAACTTCAAGTAACGCCGAGCCCCTCGCGTTCCGGACCACAGCCTCACCCTCCGCCCAGCCCGCCCCCCCTGACCTGCACCCCATCGGCGCGGGGGAGGCGGGGAAGGGCGCGGGGGGGTGGGTCCTGTTGTCCGAGGGGTCGCTCTGCGACCCCGAGTTCGGGGGGACCCCCC